>NZ_JACJSE010000012.1 GCF_014698045.1 Aulosira sp. FACHB-615 | reverse complement strand
CTCACGCGTTACTCACCCGTCCGCCACTAAATCCCTAAAGATTCCGTTCGACTTGCATGTGTTAAGCATACCGCCAGCGTTCATCCTGAGCCAGGATCAAACTCTCCGTTTTGTTGTTTTTTGAGTTTGTTATCTGAAAAAACTTGCTTTTCAGATTCCTTGCTATAATTTTTTAAGTTTCTGGGTTAGCCCCAAAACCAATTTGTTTGACGAGGATTGGTTTAAATTTAAGCTTTCAAAGTATTGTTTTTTCTCGGTTCAGTCGTCTTGGCTCTTGCCTTGACACTTATCTAGATTAACAACTGGTTATAGGAACGTCAAGGGGTTAGCAAAATTTTTTTTGAATTTAATTGAAAAGAAAGTAAAAACCAATATACAGTAGGTAAATAAGCATAATATTGAGTAATAATCTATTTTTGGCTATATAAGGCTAATTTCAGCTTAAATATAATAGAAGCAATTGGCAATGAACTTGTCCGAGTTTGTGAAAAAATCAAAAAATTCCTGAAAATTATTTACGGAGTGTTCTTGAGAAGTTGCTTCAAAAATATGGACGATCGCACTACACAACACCATTCCGGCAAAAAATACATTAATCTGGTGCATCTTTGTGTTTTCTGCTCGGTGGATTATTCTGAATCTGTAGCAATCTTCGCAATTACAGACAATGAAAAAGCTGATTAATCAGCCAGAAGACTTCGTAAGAGAAAGTCTAGCTGGGATGGCGGTGGCTCATTCAGATTTAATCAAAGTCAACTATGATCCCATTTTTGTCTATCGAGCTAATGCACCCAAACCAGGAAAAGTGGCAATTATTTCTGGTGGAGGTAGTGGACACGAACCGATGCACGCAGGGTTTGTGGGTGCAGGAATGCTAGATGCAGCTTGTCCGGGAGAGGTGTTTACATCACCTACACCTGACCAGATGCTGGCTGCTGCTCAAAAAGTTGATGGTGGAGCAGGTATTCTTTATATTGTCAAAAATTATAGTGGCGATGTGATGAACTTTGAGATGGCAACGGAATTAGCTAGAAGTGAAGGTATCCGTGCGCTCAATATTTTGATTGATGACGATGTGGCAGTGAAAGATAGTTTATATACTCAAGGTCGTCGCGGTGTGGGAACAACAGTGTTAGCAGAGAAAATTTGTGGTGCGGCGGCTGAACAAGGTTATAACTTGCAACAAGTAGCAGATTTGTGTCGTCGAGTAAATCTGAATGGGCGGAGTATGGGAATTGCTTTAACATCTTGTACTGTACCCGCTAGGGGTACTCCAACATTTAGATTAAGCGATCGCGAAATGGAAATTGGCATTGGGATTCACGGCGAACCGGGAAGGGAAAGAATTGATGTAAAATCAGCAGATGAGATTGCAGAGATATTAACCCAAACAATTATTGATGATGTTGGCTACAGTCGGGTTGTGCGAGAGTGGGATGAGAATCAAGGCGAATGGGTTGATGTGGAATTGATTGATCCGCCTTTGCAAAGAGGCGATCGCTTGTTAGCCTTTGTTAATAGTATGGGTGGTACGCCCATTTCTGAAATTTATCTGATTTATCGTAATTTGGCGGAAATCTGCGAAAAACAAGGAATGATCATTGTCCGCAACCTAATCGGCCCTTACGTCACATCTTTAGAAATGCAAGGTTGCTCAATCACGTTGCTAAAGTTAGACGATGAACTTTTGCAGTTGTGGGATGCACCAGTACACACAGCAAGTCTGCGGTGGGGTGTTTAATATGGTCACTCAAGCTCAAATTCTTCAGTGGTTACAAATATTTGGAACTGAGATCGAGCAGAATAAGGAATATTTAACTGAATTAGACGCAGCAATTGGTGATGCTGACCACGGTATTAATATGGATCGTGGTTTTAAAAAGGTGATCAGTCATTTACCAACTGTCACTCAGCAAGATATTGGCAGTATCTTGAAAACTGTGAGTATGACTTTAATTTCTAGTGTTGGGGGTGCTAGTGGCCCTTTATACGGGACATTTTTTTTAAAAGCCAGCACTATCGCGGCTGGTAAACAAGAACTAACTACTCAAGAACTATTGGCATTGTTGCAAGCTGGTTTAGATGGAGTTTTGCAACGTGGTAAAGCCCAACTAGAAGACAAAACAATGGTTGATGTGCTGTCTCCGGCTGTAGTGGCTTTTAGACAAGCAGTTGAGGAAGGTAAAAATACTGTGGCTGCGCTGCAAAAATCTGTAGCTGTTGCAGAACAGGCGCTACAAAACACCAAACCGATGTTAGCGAAAAAAGGACGCGCTAGTTATTTAGGAGAACGGAGTATTGGACACCAAGATCCTGGTGCAACTTCATCTTATTTAATGTTGAGGAGTTTAATGGTAAGTCTTGAGGATGGTGAGTAAAGTCTGAAGCAGACAATTTCACACTTCAGACTTCACACTGGATACTTTAGCCAAACACTCGGTGTTGTAAAGAGGGCATTTGGCGACGCACTTGTTCTAAACGTGAGGGATTGATTTCTGCGATCGCAATTCCGGGTTTTTCCCCAGCATCAGCTAGAATGACTCCCCAAGGATCAATAATTACAGCATGGCCGTGGGTTTGGCGACGAGCGTAGTTTGTCCCAGTTTGGGCTGGTGCAATCACATAACAAGTATTTTCAATTGCCCTTGCTTGTAATAGTACTTGCCAGTGGTCTTTGCCAGTAAAAGCAGTAAACGCCGCAGGAATAAACATTACATCGGCTCCCTTACTGGATAGATGGCGATACAATTCTGGAAAGCGCACATCGTAACACACAGAAAGACCAATACCGCCCAGTTCTGGGGAAAAATATACTGATGGCAATTGTGTACCAGCTACTACAGTGCTAGATTCACGATAAGTATTACCATCGGGAACATTCACATCAAATAAATGTACCTTTTGGTAACGGACAACTTCTAAACCACTTTGGTCAATTAGGGTGGAAGTATTATAAACTTTGCCTGTCTCTTCTACCAAAACAGGAAAGCTGCCGCCTAAAATTGTGACTTGGAAGCGTTGAGCCATTTTTTTGAGAAACTGTTCTGTTTCGCGGGTGATGGTTGCGGCTTGGGCGAGTTTATCTTTTTCTTCTCCCATAAAAGAAAAGTTTTCTGGTAGCCCAACTAATTCAGCACCTCGACGCACAGCAAGCTCAATCAATTCTTCTGCCTGTGCCAAATTTTTGTATAAATCAGGCACACTTGTCATTTGAATAGCGGCGGCTAAATAAGACTTCATAGATTTAACAACAAAAAGTAGATGTGTGCGGGACAGATACTCAAATATATCGTTACTTCAAGAACTTCGGAACTTGAGCAGCTATGAGGAAATATTGCTTTTCTTTAAGGAGCTTGCTATCCCTAATGTTTAGCTCTATTAATTGTCACCGGATTTTAACACTTTGAGAAATTAAGCAGTCAGAGGCACAATCAGAGGTATGGACAATGGAATAAAGAACCGCAAAGGCGCAGAGTTCACGGAGACATGGGAGTTTGAGAGGTGTTTTGCTTAAGTCCTCAATTGTATGTGGCGGACTACTACTTTTGTGTCGCTAGAATTTTGTGTTGTTAGGTTTGGTTCTAAAATCTCAAGTTTGTGTTAAGAAACTTTCAACAGGGTTGGTTGTGGCAGTGGATCTCCCGCAGCTTCATAAGCAATAATCAAAGACTCCAGTGCTTCAATGCCATTGGCAACAGCTGACTCGTAAGTATCCCCGTGAGTGCGCCAACGTTGTCCAGGGAAATCAGGAAATCCTACCAAGAAGCAATCATCTTCTTCTGACCACTGAATCACCATTTGGTACTTGAGTTTACTCATCTTGTTTACTACTCTCTACTGCCTCAATTGCCTGTTTAACTTCCTTTTCTTGGTAACGTTTAGCATCTGCTCCATCTTTACCCGAAACTGTAATTTTTCCAGCATACAAAGGATGTATCCAGTTAGTGTGACTACCTTTGCCGGGTAATTCTGTAAAACCAACTTGGCGAAGCATTTGCTTAAGCTCTCGAATTTTCTTAGGCATTTCTTTAAATTTAAATTAACTTACTAAATGCCAATCTATCTAAATCTGGAAAAATTCAAAAACTACCAAGTTGGGTCGCTAAATAAATGTATTCTCAACTCATCATCGGTTGGCGGGACTGCGGAAAGACAAGCGCGAATGACATCGCCATCTTCAAGTTCTACTGTACAAGCATGACATGAACCCATGAGACAGCCTGTGGGAATGAACACTCCAGCGCGTTGTGCTACATCTAAGAGTGCTTCTCCCACTTCGGCATTGATGGCGACATCATCTGGTAAAAATCGAACGCTGACACTCATGCAATTTTGGGCTAACTACGACAAAAATGGTGTTAAGTCTAAATGGCGTTCTACTTCTGTAGCCAGCGAGTCTAAGATTTGTTCTCGCTGTTCGCGGTAGTTGGCGACACCTGTGGGTAAGGATTTTAAGCCGCGCTGTTGACGCAGGCGATTTAACCAAGCACGTCGCCAAGGGCCATTGTCAAACAGTCCGTGTAAGTATGTACCCCAAACTGATTGACAGCTATCCACCAAACCTAGATTAACATCATCAAATAGGGGTTGATACGCTTGACTATCGGGTGGTTGTTCAATACGCGATCGCCCTTGATGAATTTCAAAGCCATTGACTGGCAATCCCATTTGCGGGAAATTAGAGCTAACTTGCCGTTGACGAGCAATTTTTTGTCCGGTAATGACGGTTCTAATTGGTAATAAATTCAAGCCTTGGAATCTACCTGCTTGACCTTCTATACCTTCGGGATCAGCAATAATTTGTCCTAGCATTTGGTAGCCGCCACAAATCCCCAAAACTGTGCCACCAGAAGCGGCATAATTTTGGATGGCTTCTGCCATACCGCTTTTCTGCAATAAGATTAAGTCGGCAATGGTGGTTTTTGTGCCAGGGATGATTACCGCGTCTGGATGTCCTAAATCTTGTTTTGGACTGAGATATCTCACGGAAACAGATGGTTCTGATTCTAAGGGGTCAAAATCGGTAAAGTTAGCAATTCTGGGTAAGCGAATCACTACGATATTCAAGTCAGCTTGAGCTTTGTGAGCTTTTCGCTCTAGTAAGTCGAGGGAATCTTCGGCGGGGAATAGTTCTTGGAAATAAGGCAGTACACCAATTACAGGTTTTTTGGTGCGTTCTTCTAGCCATTGGATACCTGAATCTAAGAGCGATCGCTGTCCACGGAACTTGTTAATTACAATACCTTTAATTAAGTCCCGTTCATCGGGGTCAAGTAACTCTAAAGTCCCGACAACATGGGCAAAAGCACCACCACGGTCAATATCAACTACCAGGATTGTCGGTGCATTTAAATACTTTGCTATCCGCATATTGGTCAAATCGCGGTGCTTGAGGTTAATTTCTGCGGGGCTACCTGCACCTTCGCAAACCAACATATCAAATTCTGTGGATAAATGTTGTAGAGATTCTTCTATGGCTCGCCAACCAAGGTCGAAAAATTGCTCGTAGTAATCTGCTGCTTTGACTCTCCCGACTGGTCTACCCTTAACAATTACCTGGGAAGTCATATCACCTTGGGGTTTGAGTAAAATGGGATTCATTTCTACCCAAGGAACCACCCCAGAAGCCCAAGCTTGTACCGCCTGTGCATAACCGATTTCACCCCCATTGGCAGTGACATAAGCATTTAAAGCCATATTTTGACCTTTAAAGGGAGCCACTCGCCAACCACGCCGCGATAGCAAACGGCAAATAGCCGTAGTTAAAAGTGATTTCCCTGCGTGGGATGTAGTTCCCACTACCATAATTGCTTTCATACTTAATGTGTAATTTTCAATAAGAGGGTGAAATACTTAGTTATGAACGGGTAATGATATCACATCCGTTCATCAACAGTTATAGCAGCAGGCAGAAGAATTGGAGATTTTAGATTGAGATTAATCAAAAATTGTGAGATTCCAGCTTGCACAAAATTTTCATCTACCTAGCTACTGCTATCAATCCAGAAGCAAACAAAACTTGAGGGCAGATAAATATCCATACCCAAATTCTTGAACCCTGTGATTTATACAACTTTCATCAAAATCTGAGCAAAGTTGTCAGGTGTTGATGAAGAATTTATCTTGGGCTTGATGCTTCCGTAAGTATATTGTTCCCTTTTGTAACCTAATCTTAACTTTAAGATTTTTAATTCTACAGAACTTACGCACAAAGATTGTTGGAGGAGACTGGGTGTGAGGGTGAAAGGGTTTTGAATAAGTACACCCCTACACCCTTTCACCCTTTCCACAACCGTGAATTTTTCGGATCGCTGCGTAAGTCATATTCTAAAAAGGCAGTCTCAACCAACGAATGGAGGCATTGTAGAGGGAATCTCGCCAGGAAGGGGCAGGAAAATTTTGTCCCTGATATTTTTCGATTAATTGATGACCTAAAGGTGTGAGGCGAAAACTATCGGTAATTCCCTGGCCATCAACTTCGCGCCGCAGTACACCAACTTGAATTAACCAGTCTAAAGCGTTGTAACAAGCCAATTCTGATAAGGGATGCTGGGTATAGCCATTTTTGATGCCATTTTCTTGGGCGATCGCATTTAATGGTACACTCTGGTCACGCATGGCTGTGAATAAACCAACTCTGAAAGGAGAACAAATGAGCGATCGCTCGGCTCTTTCTACTGTGTTAACAGTGTAAGAGAAAGATTTTGGGGTTGGGGAATCAAGTCTATTCATGGAAATATTTATTTATCTCAACACAAATTAATTTACAACTCATAAACAGAAGTCAGGAGTCAGAATTCAGAATTCAGAACTGGTGAATACTCCACCCAATAAAGTCTGGAGTTTAAATGAAGAAAAAAGTTTTATTTTGATTTCGCCCAGGTTCGTGGTAGCGTCCCGCAGGGAGAGAAGAGGTTTTCAACCAATATTCATCACCCAGCGATGCACTCTCGCTTGCCAAAGTTTCATACAGAATAAAGGATTAATTTTGAATCCTTTATTCTGACTTCTGAATTCTTCTTTAATCATTGTAAATTATTGTAAAATTTCAGAGTCATCAACAAACACCAAACAGGAAAGGTTCATTATGCCTCTAGCAGTTGGTACGGATGCACCTGCATTTACCGTCAAAGATACTAATGGCAACACTGTCTCATTGTCTGATTTTGCTGGTAAGACAGTTGTTTTGTATTTTTATCCCAAAGATGACACTCCCGGCTGCACTAAACAAGCGTGTAGCTTCCGCGATGCTCAAGAACAATATCAAGGTAAAGATATAGTTGTTTTGGGTGTGAGTGCCGATGATGAAGTGTCGCATCAAGCCTTTACCCAAAAATTTAATTTGAACTTTCCCCTACTGGCGGATACCAAAAAAACTCTGATTACAGCTTACGATGTTGATGGTGGTGGTTATGCCAAGCGCGTTACCTACGTCATCGACCCCAATGGCAAAATTGTTCATGTTGATGCCAACGTGAATACATCCAACCACGCCAGCGATATTTTATCGGCACTAGGGCTGTAATTTTTGTGAATTGAATTTTAGCTTTGAGCTTGATTGCCTGTTTGGGACTTCCAGATAAAAATATCCTGTTCTTATGGGATGAATATCCAAGGAAGATGTTCACCCCACAAGATGGATAATTGATGATTTCTGGAAATCCCATCAGGTTTACAGACACGGTGCGGTTTTTGAATTAGATTCAGTTTTGGGGTGGAACAATCTGCACGGGAGAAACCACACTAGGAGATGTGATGGCGGGTAAACCAGGAACTGCTTGTCCAGCAGTGTTATTTACGGGTTGATTGGCATTTTGTTTGAGTACAGCCCGCTTTCTGTTTAATTCAGCTACTGCTGAGTTTAATTCATCGTTTTTTTGTTCAGCGTTCCAGTTCAAACTACCAAATTGAGCGCGGTGAATTAAATCAAGGGGATTTAAATTACCGGAATTAGGCGAAAAGGGGTTGGTATTATCTTGAGAATTATCGCCAGGATAGGCATCGATTGTGTTTAGCTGCGCCAAACTCGGTTGGGCGGCGAGGAAAGAGGCAAAGCCAATTCCTGCTAATGTAGCAACACAGAAGCTTTTAACTGATAAAAATGATTTTTGCATGAGATTCTCCAATACGCTCCAACGACACCATGCTTTTATCTTAAGCAAGAGTTTTGCGTAGTTGGGGTTGAATGCTGAGTAAAGCCACAACAGCAAAGCCCAACAAAATTAACAAAGCACTGCCAAAGGTAATATCACCCCAAGGTGCTTGCATCACAACGCTACTCAATCCCCAGTGTTGATGCAAATAAAGATAACGGATAGGTTCAATAGCGTAGCTGAGAGGGTTGAGAGTGGCGACAACTTGTAACCACTGGGGCATGAAAGATAAGGGTGCTAAAGCGGTGCTGGCAAATAATAAAGGCAGGTTAGTAACGAATATTACAGCAATTAATTCAATATGTCCGGGTAGGGCAAAAGCCAAACCAAGGGAAATCGCAGTTACGCCCAAAGCTAAGAGGAAGACGATGAGAGCGATCGCACCCAAGCCTGCGGCATCTGGTATCCCCGCACCTAAAAAGGCTGCTGCACCGACAATTACGGCTGCTTGCAGTAAGCTTTGGCTAATAATAAAGATGGCGGAAGCAAAGACAATGGAAAAGCGTGATGCTAGAGGCGCGACTAATAAACGATTCAAAAAGCCAAATTCGCGGTCAAACATCACAGGTAATCCGGCATTCAAAGCCCCGGCAAAAGCTGTAAAAACAATTACACCTGCTGCCAAAAATTGACCGTAATTTGTCGTACTACCAAATAAACCCTTCGGTGCATTTTGGAATAAAGCGCCGAATAACACCAACCACATCACAGGCTGAATAATTCCCGCCAATAATGTGGAGGGACGGCGTTGTAATTGAATAAACAAGCGACGAGTTAAAGCCAGTGTCTCTTGGACTAATTCACCAAAAAAATTAGGTGCAGCATCCGCAGGTGAAGCTAGTTGCTGCCAATTTACATCAGATTTAGGGGTTACACTCATAACAATTAGGGAGTAGGGAGTAGCGAGTGGGGAGTAGGTTAAGGGTGTAGGGGTGTAAGGGTGGAGGAAAGGAAGATTCTGGCGTTGATTTTACAGTCATTACTCATTCCTTTATGAAAAACCTACACTATACCTAGTAGGGAGTAGTGAGTGGGGAGTAGGTAAAGGGTGTAGGGGTGTAAGGGTGGAGGAAAGGAAGATTCTGGCGTTGATTTTACAGTCATTACTCATTCCTTTATGAAAAACCTACACTATACCTAGTAGGGAGTAGTGAGTGGGGAGTAGGTAAAGGGTGTAGGGGTGTAAGGGTGAAGGAAAGGAAGATTCTGGCGTTGATTTTACAGTCATTACTCATTCCTTTATGAAAAACCTACACTATACCTAGTAGGGAGTAGGGAATAAGGAGTATGTTTTTCCCACTCCCTACTCCCTATTCCCCATTCCCTCTATCTCATATTTTGCTTCTTTTCGGCTTTCGGATCACGGTTAGCAATGGCGGCTAGTTCTGCATCCATTAAGGTGCGTCCAGTGGCGGCGAGGTAGACATCATCTAGACTGGGGCGTGATTGGGCGATGCCGAAAATTGGTAAGCTGGCATGATTTAGGGTTTGTTGGATGGTAATTAAGGCATCACTTTGGGGTGTGACTACCAAGTTAAGGGAATTACCTTGGGCGCTGTTGATGATGATTTCTTGGACAAAAGACAAAGCTTGTAAGAGGTTTTTGGCTTTTTCGGCTTCTTCCAGGGGTGAAAATTCCCGGATGCGTAGGGTAATGCGATCGCCTCCTACCCTATCCTTTAATTGTGAGGGTGTACCTGTGGCAATAACAATCCCACGGTCAATAATAGCGACGCGATCGGCTAATGCGTCAATCTCTTCTAAATAATGGCTGGTAATTAAAACTGTAGTGCCTGATGCTCGTAACTTCCGTAAAAACTCCCAGACAACAAATCGGCTTTCGATGTCCAATCCAACTGTAGGTTCATCTAAAACCAAGACATCCGGCGCATGAAGCAGCCCAGCAGCTAAATCTAGCCGTTTACGTAAACCACCAGAATAAGTCCCTGTCTTTTTATCGGCGTATTCTTGCAAACTCAGTAAATCTAAAACTGTTTGAATTCGCTGTTTTGCTACCACGCCAGGGAGGTGATAAAGCGCCGCTTGCAATTGCAGCAGTTCTTTTCCAGTTAGAACTTTATCAATAGCGACTTCCTGCGCTACATAACCGAGTTTTTGTCTAGCTACTCTGGGGTTATCCAGCACAGACACACCCGATACTTCGATTTTGCCTGCATCAGGAGTTGTGAGGGTACACAAAGCACGCAGAGTTGTAGTTTTACCTGCACCGTTGGGGCCAAGCAAACCAAAGATTTCTCCTGGTTCTACCTCAAAAGAAACGTCTTTGACGGCTTCAACGGTACCGTAACGCTTTTGCAGATTTTGAATTAAAACGGCGGGAGCCATGACAGCCAATCCCTAACTATACAATTCGCAACAAAGTCTATATATATTGTAGTTGAGTAAGGTGAGGTGAAGCGATCGCTGGGATACGTCTCCTAATATATTTAGGGCAAAGTGGTATGAATGTACTTAGTCCCCTTAAGACTCTATCTGTGGTCTTTCTATCAGGATGATAAAATAAAAATACTCACACACCCAACCCTGGAGTTCTGGCAGTGGGCTTATTTGATGATTTGAGTCGGTTTTTAGAAAACCGTTTAGAAGAATTCTTGCGTAATAATCCACATTTGGAGTTAGATGCCCTGTTAGAGCAACTACGTCAGCAAGAAGATGATACTTTAAAGCTAATAGCAGATTTACAAGTCCAAGAAAAGCGATCGCAAGACGACATTCTTTCCACCGCCCAAGAAATTCAGCGTTGGCACATCCGCGTACAAAAAGCCAAAGATGCGGGTAGACAAGATTTAGCCGCCGCCGCCCAAGAACGAGAAGCCGCCTTACTGCGAGAAGGAAACCAAAAATGGGGACACATGCAAGGGCTGAAAGAACGCCTGAATCAATCTCAAGAATTATTACGCAAAATTCAAGTCCGAAGACAGGAAGTACAAGCAAAAGCCGCAGAAGCCCAAACAGCACGCGCTAAATCCCAAGCCCAACAACAACGTATAGACACTAACGGTTGGTGGAATTCTTCTACAAATACTTCCAGAACTGTTGATGACTTAGAAGAAAAATTCCGCCGTTGGGAAACAGAAGACGAATTAGAAGAAATGAAGCGGAATTTAGGCAAGAAGTGAAAATATCAGGGGTGTAAGGGTGTATGGGCTGTGGGAATTTGGAGATGTCTATTATGTCAGCTTAAGGTGTAGTCGAGTTGTAGGTTGGGTGGAGGAACGGAACCCAACATTCACGCATACTTTGTTGGGTTACGCTATCACTACACCCAACCTAATATTCTCTTAACTTGTCTTTGTATCAAGATTTGGCATTGCATAAATGCGGTATGAATTAAGATGTCGAAGCAAAATGAAAGACAGATTTTTCGCGCAAAGGCGCGAAACAAAATTCATCCCCTTAATCAGCAAAGCTAAGATTTTAGTGAATTAATCTCCACAAAGGGAAATTTTTTCCCAAATCCCAACTACCCATATCTGATTGTCCAAAATGTCTGCTAAACCTCAAGATAAAAGCCGAAGTTTCTTTCAATCTGGTGACTGGCCGATTGAACAATTACCGGGATTAAGTCAAGAAGAGCGATCGCAACTACAAGTTTGCGGTATTAAAACTACACGCAGCTTATTTAACCAAGGTAAAACTCTAGAAGCTAAATTAGCGTTAGCTAGTAAATTACAAGTTCATCTTCAGTATGTCAATAAATGGGTAGCACTAGCTGATTTATCGCGCATTCCCAGTGTTGGCACACAATATTGTGGCTTATTGCTTCATGCAGGAATCGGTTCTGTCGCCCAATTAGCCCAAACACCCAGCCATAGATTACACAGACAAATTATGCGTTTGCAAGTAGCCACCTTGCAACGACGAGACTTGTGTCCATCAGTTGAGTTAGTTCAGCAATGGAGTCAACAAGCTAAGGGAGTTCTGAGTGCTGAGTCCTGAATAAATATGTCTCCCTTGTCTCCCTTGTCTCCCTTGTCTCCCCCATCTCCGCCTCTTACTCCTTCACCAATACGCCATTGAGAAAAATATCCGCCAGTCCTTCAGCCATCTGCTGCATTTCTTGGGGAGAAGCGTCGGGTTCCATGAGGGTGTTATTAGAAAAACCTGCGATCGCAAACATGCCTAAAAATACTTTAGCAACAAGTTTGGCATCGGTTTGGCGATAAATGCCTTTATCCATTGCCGTTTGAAAGAAGGCTTCCGCCACATCTGTCATTTTATTAATAACTTCGATTTGAATGCGATCGCGTAAATCAGGGTGAAACTGCACTTCCATAAAACACACCCGCATCAAATCAGCATTTTTCTTGAAGTTCCACATCCTCCGGCGCATCACCTGGGCTACAGCCTTATAACTGCCCATTTCACTTAATTCTGTTAGCAAATCCGTTAATATCTCCACCCAGCCACCCGTCGCCACTTCCACCAAAATGGCTTTTTTATTCGGAAAATGCCGAAATAACGTACCCTCAGCCACACCCGCAGCTTGGGCTAAATCGCGGGTAGTTGTACCATCAAATCCTTGCGAGGCAAATAGTCGCCGCGCCGCTTGTAAAATGCGGTTGCGTGTTTGTGCTTCTGAAGGTGGGGGAGAATTAAAAACTCGCATAACAGTTACGGTGTGATTTCCGGGACGAGATAGGTAGCATTATTGTCTAACATCGATTACAAAAAGCACGGAAAGCTTAATACAAGATTAACGCCCTGCCCAAATATTGACCTGTTTCTCAGGTAGTGAAACTTTACAAAAGAAGTTGGATTCTCCAAATTGAGCAATCTAAAAATTCTGAGTTATTGGCAAAGCAGCTAACTGGCTCTTCACCATACACTAATGTTGGATGCTACTAATAAAATGATTATCTTACTCGTAAAATTCATGGTTGCTTATGAATCAGATTAGTAGCCGACAAGTAGTTGTAAATGGTGTAAATCAAGTGTTGAGCAGATTATCTCGTCTGTTAATTGCTTTTTTGGCATTAACGATATTCTCGTGGGGAACAATCCCAGAAATGGCGGTGGCGCAAACTCAAACTGCACCACCGCCACCACGCACCGTCCAACCCAGCAAACCACCAGAGAAAAGCTCGATTCAGCCTTATTTAGATCGGGTAGTCAAGCAATTGACTAAGTTTCAACTGGACAATGGGATGAAGTTCATTGTTTTAGAACGCCATCAAGCGCCTGTGGTTTCTTTTTTAACCTACGCTGATGTTGGTGGTGTGGATGAGCCGGATGGGAAAACTGGCGTGGCGCACTTTCTAGAACATTTAGCTTTTAAGGGTACGCAACGGATTGGTACTACAGATTACAAAGCTGAAAAGCCGCTTTTAGAACGCCTAGAACAGTTAGATAGCCAAATTAGAACAGCTAAGGCAGAGAATAAAAAAGCTGATGTGACGCGGTTACAAGCAGAATTTAAGCAAGTAGAAGCCCAAGCCGTCAAGCTAGTCAAGCAAAACGAGATGGGGCAAATTGTGGAACAAGCGGGAGGTGTAGGCTTAAATGCGAATACTTCCACCGAAGCCACTCGTTATTTTTACAGCTTTCCATCTAATAAATTAGAACTTTGGATGTCTCTGGAGTCGGAGCGATTTTTAGAACCTGTACTCAGTCGGGAGTTTTATAAAGAAAAAGATGTAATTTTGGAAGAACGACGCTTACGGGTGGAAAATTCACCTATCGGGTTGATGGTGGAGAAATTCATCGATGCGGCGTATAAAGTTCATCCTTACAGACGGCCTGTAATTGGTTATGACGAAGATATCCGCAACCTCACACCCACAGATGTAAAGCAGTTTTTTGATACTTACTATGCACCAAATAATCTAGCGATCGCAATTGTTGGTGATGTTAACCCCAACGAAGTCAAACGACTCGCACAAATTTACTTTGGGCGTTTTCCTAGCAAACCCAAACCCAAATCAGAAATTCCGGTAGAACCCAAGCAAACCGAAACACGTCAAGTCACTTTAGAATTACCTTCCCAACCTTGGTATTTAGAAGGTTATCACCGTCCGGCAGTTACCCATCCCGATAACGCTGTGTATGAAATTATCAGCCGACTGTTGAGTGAAGGGCGCACTTCCAGATTGTATAAATCTTTGGTGGAAAAACAACAACTCGCCCTGACAGCCCAAGGTTATAGCGGTTTTCCTGGCGATAAATATCCCAATTTGCTGTTATTTTATGCCCTGACGGCTCCCGGTCACACTGTGGATGAGTTAGCCACGGGTTTACGTCAAGAAATTGATAACTTAAAAACTCAACCAGTCACAGCCATCGAATTACAGCGTGTGAAAACTCAAGCCAGAGCCGATTTACTCCGCAGCCTTGATTCTAATACAGGGATGGCGCAGTTGTTGTTGGAATATGAAGTAAAAACCGGTGATTGGCAAAACTTGTTCAAGCAATTGGATGAAATTGCGGCGGTAACTCCGGCGGATATTCAACGAGTCGCCAAAGCAGCGTTTACCCCCGAAAATCGCACTATTGGTAAGTTGTTGTCGAAACAAGGATGAAAACGAACCGCAAAGAACGCATAGACACGAAGTGGCTTCCCGAAGGGTAGGGCGCGAAGGGAGAGAAGAAATATGCACAGATATAAACATCAGGTGAAGGGTAAGAGGTCGATGAAATTCAAACTATTGCATGGTAAAAGGTTGATTTATGTTGTCATGTTTGCCTTTGCCTTTTTACTTTTGACTTTTGACTTTTCTTTAGCAGCGACAACAACAGCCAAACATTACACAGAGTTAAAATTACCAGCTTTACCTGCGGTCAAATTACCCAAATATGAACGCTTTGCTTTACAAAATGGCTTAGTTGTGTATTTAGTAGAAGATCATGAACTGCCGTTAGTGAGTGGTTCGGCTTTGGTGCGGACTGGTAGCCGTTGGGAACCAGGTGATAAAGTTGGGTTAGCTGGTTTAACAGGTGCAGTCATGCGGACTGGGGGAACTAAGCAGCATTCACCCGATGAACTCAATGAAATCTTAGAACAACGGGCTGCATCGGTAGAAACAAGTATTGGTGAGGGTTCGGGGAGTGCAAGTTTTGAGGCGCTAACTGAAGATGTGGACACTGTGTTTGGTTTATTTGCCCAAGTACTGCGGGAACCAGTATTTGCCCAAGATAAACTGGATTTAGCCAAGAACCAAACTAAAGGGGGAATTGCCCGCCGCAATGATGATCCTAATAGTATTGCCAGCCGAGAATTTAGAAAATTGGTTTATGGCAAAGAAAGTCCATATTCGCGGACTGTGGAATATGCCACATTGGATAAAATTCGCCGGGAAGATTTAGTTCAGTTTTACCAGCAATACTTTCACCCCAATAATATAATTTTGGGGATTGTGGGCGATTTTGATAGTAAAAAAATGCGATCGCTCATTCAAGCTAAATTAGGTGATTGGCAACGTAACCCCAAAATCACTAAACCCCAGTTACCAGAAGTTTCCCCAGCCAACAAAGGCGGAGTATTTTTTGTTAATCAGCCCCAGTTGACTCAAAGTAGTGTACTGTTAGGGCATTTAGGCGGACAATTCGACAGCCCCGACTATGCCGCATTGGATGTTTTGAACGGGGTGTTAAATGGTTTTGGTGGACGCTTATTTAACGAAGTGCGATCGCGCCAAGGTTTAGCTTACTCTGTATATGGTTACTGGAGTCCCCGGTTTGATTATCCCGGTATTTTCTTGGCTGGTGGACAAACCCGTTCTGAGGCTACCGTCCAGTTTGTGAAATCCTTACAAACCGAAATTAAACGTATTCAAGCACAACCAGTAACAGCCCAAGAACTGGCTTTTGCTAAAGAATCAACTCTCAATTCTTTCGTGTTTAACTTTCAAGACCCCGGTCAAACCTTATCACGGCTGATGCGGTATGAATATTATGGCTACCCATCAGACTTTTTATTCCGTTATCAAAAAGCCGTCGCCGCCACTACCGCCGCCGATGTGCAACGGGTAGCCAAGCAATATCTCAAACCAGAAAACCTGATAACCTTAGTTGTGGGAAATCAAACCGCAATTAAACCACCATTAACAGGTTTAGCCAGACAAGTCACAACCATCGATGTGACAATTCCTGGTTCACCATCACAAGCCAAGAATTAATTATCATCAGAACTTGTGAGATGAAATGAGTTAGGGTATGAGGGTGTAAGTGAAAAACTCCTACACCCCTATACTTAGCCTCAAATTTTCTCACGCAGAGGCGCAGAGTCGCAGAGAGGATAAGTAGGGATAAAATTCTTCTCGATGCGCGGATGGGTAGGTGTACAAAATCTCCCTTTTGACAAAATAGCTAGATTCCTTGAAGTGCAAGCTTTTGCAGAAAAAATTCATAAAAATCATCCGCGCACCTTACCCAGTCTAGGTTTCAGCCATTTTAGTTAACTCAACTGATATTTCCCCATGTTAAAATCAACCCATCCGCGAAACCGCACCTTGAAAACTAAATACAGACTGCCTTTCCAGTCCCCGCAGTTTAAACTTCAACTAATCCCTATTAGGGATTGAAACCGATGACATCGAGATGAATCCGGCGCACCCTGCTTACGTTTAAACTTCAACTAATCCCTATTAGGGATTGAAACGCAAGATACAGGTGGAAATGTCCTTGAACTATTTTATGTTTAAACTTCAACTAATCCCTATTAGGGATTGAAACGAAAGATCATTTACAGTAGTTTCAGTTTCTGTCTGATCCATGTTTAAACTTCAACTAATCCCTATTAGGGATTGAAACGGGGCGATTCGGATTTGAATTGAGAACCCCCAACTTACGTTTAAACTTCAACTAATCCCTATTAGGGATTGAAACGTGTGAATAGCTTGGATATCCTCTTTTTGAGCGGTTTAAACTTCAACTAATCCCTATTAGGGATTGAAACAAATTCCCTTGGAAGGTTGCTGCTTGAATTGTGCCAAGGTTTAAACTTCAACTAATCCCTATTAGGGATTGAAACTACTAGCACATGGATTTTCTAACCAATCTCACAAAGTTTAAACTTCAACTAATCCCTATTAGGGATTGAAACGCCAACCAAGACTTTTCCAGGCGACGCTGGGAGCAGAGTTTAAACTTCAACTAATCCCTATTAGGGATTGAAACCATTGGGAGTTTTGTAATTTGGTATTTCCTGGCATAATGTTTAAACTTCAACTAATCCCTATTAGGGATTGAAACAGCATTGTCTTGGTTGAAAGGACTGGTGATAAAGTTTAAACTTCAACTAATCCCTATTAGGGATTGAAACACCAAAACCGCAAGCAGGAGCGCAAGAAGTATTTTATAAGTTTAAACTTCAACTAATCCCTATTAGGGATTGAAACTTGGCTTTGGCTTGGGCTTGCGAATTGTAGATTTGTTTAAACTTCAACTAATCCCTATTAGGGATTGAAACAGAGCAAAAAAATCAATTACAGCAGCAATTGGAAGCGGCGTTTAAACTTCAACTAATCCCTATTAGGGATTGAAACATTCGGATCTTTGCCGTTTTGTTTACACCAAGCGCGGGTTTAAACTTCAACTAATCCCTATTAGGGATTGAAACGAGAAGAATGGCAGAGTGCTAAATATATTTGATTTTAGTTTAAACTTCAACTAATCCCTATTAGGGATTGAAACTGATTGGACGGAAGACTTTTTTAAAACCATCTTTGGAACCGAGAATTATACAAAGTTTAAACTTCAACTAATCCCTATTAGGGATTGAAACGGGCGATCGGGTCGCCGTAGATGTGGGCGCAGGCTGCACGCGTTTAAACTTCAACTAATCCCTATTAGGGATTGAAACTTGTTCGAGTTGAGCAAGTGCATTTTTGAGGGTGAGACGACGTTTAAACTTCAACTAATCCCTATTAGGGATTGAAACTATAAGTTAATACCATTTAAAGCTACATAAGTTTGTTTAAACTTCAACTAATCCCTATTAGGGATTGAAACAGAATCACAACCACCAATCACGGGAACACTAGGAAAGTTTAAACTTCAACTAATCCCTATTAGGGATTGAAACTTTTAGTTGCGAGAAGGTACTTTAAGGTATCCCCTGAAGGTTTAAACTTCAACTAATCCCTATTAGGGATTGAAACGTGACCGACATAACAACCGGAAAAGAACTTGTCGTTTAAACTTCAACTAATCCCTATTAGGGATTGAAACAGAAAAATTGTTTGAGGTTTAATGCGATCGCTATGGTTTAAACTTCAACTAATCCCTATTAGGGATTGAAACATCAAGAAAGCTTCCCCTAGCTGGTTCGTAATGTTTAAACTTCAACTAATCCCTATTAGGGATTGAAACAGAATTTATTAATCACTAACCCATGCTAACTACTTTAGTTTAAACTTCAACTAATCCCTATTAGGGATTGAAACAAATTTTTCAAAATCATTGATAGCACTTAGCCCTAAGTTCCAAATGTTTAAACTTCAACTAATCCCTATTAGGGATTGAAACGTCATAGACACTGAATATCAACAAGAAACCCTCGGTTTAAACTTCAACTAATCCCTATTAGGGATTGAAACCAAGGTGATGGGATTGGATCACCGGATGGTAAATGTTTAAACTTCAACTAATCCCTATTAGGGATTGAAACATCCCAGCAAATAGCAATAATCCAATTGCAGTTAAAAAAGTTTAAACTTCAACTAATCCCTATTAGGGATTGAAACATACCCCTCGCTGCTTTTAGGTAGAGATTTATTTTGTTTAAACTTCAACTAATCCCTATTAGGGATTGAAACGGGTTGATAAGTTGATTTGATTTGCATAATAAAAGTTTAAACTTCAACTAATCTCTATTAGTGGTTCAAATTTGATGTGAAAGGGTATTTAGGGGGGAGCTAAAATGTCTTGCTACCAAAGAGAGGACTTTTAAAACATCCTCTCAAATATCAATAAATCCCCCGCTAGAAAAGATAGATTATTTTAAACTTAAAGAATCATGTTGTGATAGTAATTTTTCTACCTTTGCCTCATCAATTCTTGCTGTTAATCTTTTAGCTTCGTGCAAATCTCTGGTTGTTTTTGCCAAGGTAAAAGTCGAACCAACAGAAAAAGCTAAACCCATACCCATAAAACCTTTTACCCAGTTATCTACGGGCAAATTCACAATCCCAAAGCTAGTCATAGAAACAGAAAGCATAAAAGCAGCCCATGTTTGAATAATCCAAGCTGTACTATCTTTTTGTGAACTTAGTTGCTGCATATTTCCGCCCGATAAATTCAAAATTTTCTAGCAATAGCAAAGGTAATTAGGATATTTGGAAATGAGACAAACTCGACAGAAAATAATACCAAATTGAAGAATGATTGCGACAAATGAATTGCCCAAAAGCTTACCAGTAAAGCCTGTCTCAATCCAAAATCTAAAATCTAAAATCCAAAATGGTATAACTTTTAATTCTGTAACCTGTATCCTGTATCCTGTACCCTGCTATAGTAGCGATATTATTAATTTGTGTAGTCAATTACAACAATTAAATTACCACTTTGATAACTGGACTGTAATCAGTTAACTAAAAAGTACCTAAATAAAAGAATAACTGGTACATAGTTTTGTACCAGTTAAATAAATGGCATAAAGTTGGGAAATTTAATTATTCAGATTCCGAAAATGTTTGTACTTTACCATCAGGACTGAAAACAACTCGAATCCTGATATTTTGACCAGATTTATTACCAGAAACAAAAGGCTTACCAATTGCAGGTATACCTGTATTATCAATAAACTCTCTTGCTGGTTTATTCAAAGGTAAAATCCGTGCTAGAGAACCATCCACATCCACAGTCAAGCTGTATTCTAATGTTTGTGTTAATCCCGCAGGTGGTTGCCAACGCTTCTGAAAGAAACTTCTAGCTTCTGCTATTTGGGTTGTGTCAAATATTGTGCTGTTGGTAGCCACATTAGGAGGTGCAGCAGTTTGCGGAGTATCACCCAATCTATCAACAAATGGATTATTTTCTGCGGCTGAAGGTGGTAGAGACGAACTGATTTTGTCTCCTAGTTGTTGATTAGTTGGTGAGTACTCTGGCGAAAGATTATTGCCCCGGTTGTTATTGGGTATAGTTGCCAATGGTGGCGGAACAATTGACGGGATACTACTAGATGATAAATTATCCGCCCCAGAAGACAGACGTGGAGGTAAACTCCGCCTTTGAGGTAAGCTAATTTCACCCTGAGTAATGGACGGTGCAGGGTTTAGGGCAATTTGTTGACCAGAAATTGTTGTTGATGTGGTACTTGGGAGATTATTCTTGGTGCTAATGCTTGCTTGGGGTATATTCAGCCCAGTTTTGGAAGATGTTGACGGTACACCGAGGGAGGTGGCGGAGTTAGCGGAAGAAATACCCGCCCCAGGAGGAATGACAGGTTGTGCCGGCAAACGAGAAGTTGGCAGAGGCAGAGTAGAGTCGATGGGTGGCAGTGATGGTAAATTATCTGGAGATATCAGTCCAGGTAGTGGTGTACTCAAGTTAGCTGGTGGTGTAGGTGCTAAAGCCACATCAGACTCTTGAGCAGTAGTTTTATTTGCCGTTGTCGGCTGATTTTGTCGATAATAATTGGCGTATTGTAAAGTGATTGGCAATAAACCTACACTTAAAACCAAAACTGCGGCTATAGGAGCCCAAGTCGGGAAACGGAGAACAGAATTATTGTTATTCAGAGATGGTAAAGCCATCACATCAGCTGAGTATTCATCCAAAGCTGAGGCTAAATCATAAAGTTGTAATAAACTGAGTTGCACCAACGGGCTAGAGGCTTGACCAGACAAAGAACCAAGATGTAATTTGTGAGTTAAAGAACTGCCCGGTTCTAAATAGATTTTGCTTCTGGGAATGTCGGCGGCGAAAGATTTTAAAGTCTGTGTGGATAAAGCCGATGGGGCTGAATCATCAGATGTTGTAATTGCATCGCCAAAGCCAGAAAAACCCAGCGAAAAACTTTCTGGCGGCTGTTGGAGGAATTGCTGCACATAGCTGGTGACGGCATCACATAAAGCTTCGAGTTGGTCGCGATCGCCCCGAATTACAACCCTGCGTTCTTCTGGTAGTCGTGGATCGTCAATGCGTAACTCAAAGCTGAGTTGCTTAATTACAGTTTTCCCCATCCAACGGGACAAAGGCGAACTTTGTGCCAATACTTCGAGTGTGCAAGTGGGGGGTGTGTAGCGACGAATGACAGAATTTAATACAGGCATGGCAGAAACTGCAAAGGAGACGTTTTCAATATTTTGCGGAATGGTCGATGAGTGCGAGCCAGAGACGGCGGTGTCCACCAGGGGCGCTGTAAAACAACAAGTTTACGAGCAATTTAAGTGCCAGGTGGGTGAGTAATTCCGTTGAGATTTGGTCATCCTCTTCCATTCGCTCTTGGTAGGTGTTGCAAAAAGCATCAATGTAATCTCCAAGTAAAGCAGCCTGATGAGGTTCCCGGTTATTTTCCGCCATTTGCTCTAGTAACCCAACAGCACGACGAATTAATTCTTGGTGCTGTTTGGCGAGATAGCAGATGATTAAAACAAGCGATCGCGCTTCTTCTACATCTAGCTTTTTTCGCCCTCCTTGACCTTTGCGTAGGGGATTTGACTGCCGTAGCCGCCATAAAGCTACGCGGTCTGGCACTCTTGACTCTAAATTTAGGTTAACTGCCGCCGAAAGCATAGCCTCAGAACCAATCCCAGTCAAGGTTTCTAGCGCCAACAGTACCAAGTCCAACTGAGTTTTGATATTGTCCCATTGAACTGTGTCTGGGGTTGGAAGCTTAATTAACTCCTCCCACTGAGAATTGGGTGTGGCTGAGTCGGCGGCCGAGTGCATAACTTTTAGCATAGGTGATCGGGCTGGTAGGGGCTGGTGCTGTTACCTATTTTGAAACCAGACTCTTTAGGATTTAAGTTGGTTTCCCATACATAAATTTTGGCAGGAACTAGCTTTTAGCTGGTTGAACTTTGGTAAACAGCAGTTGTCACTGTCTTACTCTACAAGATGAAAATTTATTTTCCATACACTTAGCAGAGGAGAAAATGATCTACCTCAGTAAAAATTTTCCTAGCCTCTACCACTGCTTCCGTATGAAGTATAAATCAATATCAACAATAAATAATTGATGGCTCTGTGATGAATAATTACAACTGAAAAGATGCTGTTAAAGCTACTGCTAAAGCATCTGCGGCATCGTCTGGTCTTGGGATTGTATCTAAATTCAACTCTCGCGCCACTGCGGCTTGCACATCAGATTTATCTGCATTGCCATAGCCGGTTAAAGCTTGTTTAATTTGTGCCGGGGTAAATTCTACATAAGGCAAACGATGTTGTCCCAAAACTAACATGACAACGCCACGAGCTTGTGCTACAAGAATAGTGCTTGACATACGATAGAAGAACAGCTTTTCGATCGCAACCAAGTCTGGTTGCAATTCACTAATCAGGGTGTGTAAATCATCAAACAAGGTACACAGGCGCTGTGCCATTTCTGCATCTGCCGAGGTACGAATTACCCCAAAGTCAAGCATATCTACCGTTGTGTCTTGTACCTTGCTAGAGCCTTGTTTGCAAGTAATTACGCCAAATCCTAAAATGGCTAATCCAGGATCTAAACCTAAAATTCGTTTTTCCATTAAACTAACTTTGACCAAGCCAGGGTATTGTTTTACTGGGAAGACTGGCAACTTTGATGACTGGTTTTCTAGCTGTAGTCACAGAAGTTAGGACACTCGGAAAGCAGAATGTTAGGCATAGTAATACTATTACCTCCTGCTTACATTTGGCCTCTATCTCCTGTCTTCTGCTATCAGTCTCAAAGCACTGAAATACTTAATAATGACACACTTGGTGTTAAAACCAGGGAGTGTAAATTTTCCTTTATTCATTAGTTTGTAGCACTGCTTTCAATCAGGTATGTCAATTGGTTTTCTCAGACAAGCCCTCCACGCCCTGCAACAGCAGTCGCGCAGCCGCACATCTTATCGGGTTAACCAGTGGTTTAAGTGGTTATCTCCAGGACTATCAGTAAAACGCTGGTTACTTATTAGCGTTGGCGGTGTATTTTTGGCGAGTTTGGGGTTAGCTATATGGGTGAAGTTGACCCCGATTTTTTGGCTGTTGGAGTTGTTGAGGAGTTTTCTGGGAGTAATTACCAACATCCTACCCAACTATATCAGTGGCCCTTTGGTGCTACTGTGCGGCTTACTGTTGCTGCTTTGGGGACAAACTCGCACTGTGGGTTCCATTACTGCGGCTTTCAAACAACAAGGTGAAACAGAACTCATTGATGTTTTGTTAGCCCATCGCCGCTTGTATCGCGGGCCGAAAATTGTGGTTATTGGCGGTGGTACCGGACTTTCGACTTTGTTGCGGGGGTTAAAAACTTATAGTGCTAATATTAGTGCGATCGTCACGGTTGCTGATGATGGTGGTTCTTCTGGGCGGTTGCGTCAAGAATTTGGTGTGCTACCACCGGGAGATATTCGCAATTGTTTAGCAGCCTTAGCAGATGAAGAAAAGCTGTTAACAGAATTGTTTCAATACCGCTTTCGGGCTGGCGATGGCTTGACGGGGCATAGTTTTGGTAACTTATTCTTAACTGCCATGAGTGAGATTACTGGTGATTTAGAACGTGCTGTGGCGGCAAGTTCTAAAGTCTTGGCGGTGCGGGGACAAGTTTTGCCAGCAACTCTCACCGATGTGCGTCTGTGGGCAGAATTAGCCGATGGCCGCCGCATTGAAGGAGAATCGAATATTCCTAAAGCTGGTGGTAAAATTGTCAAAATTGGTTGCACACCTGCTAATCCACCAGCCTTACCCGCAGCGATTAAAGCAATTAAAGAAGCTGACTATATTATTATTGGGCCGGGTAGCCTGTATACCAGCTTGATTCCTAATTTACTAGTACCAGAAATTGCCAATGCGATCGCCTCCTCCAAAGCCCCTCGCATCTACATCTGCAATATTATGACCCAACCAGGAGAAACTGAGGGCTATACTGTTGCTGACCATATCAAAGCTATTGATGCAGCCTGTGGTCAAAGGCGATTATTTGATGCTGTTATGGTACACAAAAAATCTCCTTCTCCCCAATCTCTCATCCGTTATGCCCAACAAAATTCTCATCCAGTTTTCCTCGACAGAGAAGATGTATCGTTACTAGGGCGACGAGTTGTTTTAGCAAATGTATTGTATGAAGATGAAACTGGTGTTGTCCGTCATAATCCCCAAAAACTCGCAAAAGTCTTGTTACGCTGGTACAGTGGCGCTCATCATGGCAAGTAAGAATTAGTCATTAGTCATGTATACACTAATGACTAATGACCAATGATCAATGACCAACAATGAAAATTTCTCTTGCAGATGTCCAAGCGACTCTGAATTTAGGTATCAAACTAGGTCAAACTTTGACTCCTGGTACTGTCATTTTACTAGAAGGCGACTTAGGTGCAGGTAAAACTACCTTGGTACAAGGCATTGGTCAAGGTTTAGGAATTACCGAATCTATTGTCAGCCCCACTTTTACTTTGATTAATGAATACACTCAAGGGCGTATACCCCTTTATCACCTCGACTTATATCGCTTAGAACCATCAGAGGTGACAGGTTTAAACTTAGAAAGCTATTGGGAAGGAATCGAAATAGAACCTGGAATTGTAGCGATAGAGTGGGCAGAGAGAATGCCTTACCAGCCAGAGAGTTATCTGTGTGTGCGTTTAAGCTACGGCGACAATGGTACTCGTCAAGCTGATATTACAGGATTACATTGCAACATCAGCGAGTTAATTGCTAAAATCTAGATAAATTATTTAGATTTGTGGATTAGACTATACAATTATCCGTGATTATGCACCATCAAAGCAAAAAAAATTGGGTAGGCAAAAGTTGTGTAGAGAATCCCACCCAAAAGAAGTTTGAGCGGCAAAATTTGCCGCTCAGAATTCATAATTCATTGCTGTAGGTTGTGAGAAAATTTTCTGGATGCGGTTCTACATAAATGAACTACAAGGACAACTGTCCCATCCAAAATTAGCCTCACATCATGATGAGATGATAAAAATGTATCGATAGTCGAGGGGGGATTGTACACTCGTTCTATCTACCACTACCGCGTTCATCGAAGAAATTGACTAACATTACTGCCTTCATTATTCAAAAATCAATGGAATACTGTACAATAGGGGTTTGGCCTTGATTGACATTTACTAGCGACTGCATTTAGCTAATTTTTGGTCTATGCTCGCAGACAGTATTGCCGTAAGTGTCGATAAATCTTGAGTCAAAGCTTTTGAATGAAACAATCCTTTGGAGAGTGATATCTAGCAAGCTGCCAGATTTTTGAGTGCGGACACTCAAGGGTAATTACATTCAAATAAGAAGTGACTTTAATTTGTTGTTTAGGGAATCATCTTGGTGAGAAGGCTCATTTACAGATGAATTTTAGTTAGCCAGTCAGTACTGGGATGTATTACTTGTATTCTGTTTTTCTTTGTACCTGCCTTTGATTAACTAAGTAAATTGTTTCTTTTAGTGTGTTTAATTGGGATGCTAGTGTTTTGAGACTAACTTTGTTTTCTTTGCTAATGCTGGCTTTTAGAACACCAATTGCTGAGAAAACAATCAATCAGAAGTGTAAAAAATAGGTTTTAAGGTCGTCCAAATTAAGTGCATATAAAATTTATATATGTATAAAACTGAGTTTTCACAGAAATTTGCCCGTTTACTTAACCCTATTAATTCTCTTCTTTTTTTAGCGGAAAAATCCGGATAGTTGAACACAAAAGACTAGTTGAGAAAGGTTAAAAGATTTACGATCGCAGTAGCCATCCTGTCATCTATCCACTGACCTAGTATTCCCAAGTTAAAAACAGAATCTGTAATCAAAAAGTAACTAATGATTAAGTTATGAGATAAATTAATTTTAAAAAGTCTTGGTTAAAAGAAAATCTTATATTCATACTGATATATCTTCCAAAAGCCCAAACATTTTTAACCAAGTAGCATAGTATTTATACGAGTTAAAATCGTATAAACACTCAACTTTTCGCCTCCAAATTTGGAAGCTAGTGTTTATACGTAGTTGAAAGGAGGCAGGGGGCAGTGGTTCGGCTACGCTCACCAACCAGGGGCAGAAGGCAGGGGGAAAATATTTAACTCAGCACTCAGCACTCAGCACTACTAAATATTTATGAAGAGAAAGTTAAAGCTTGACCGCGCACGTCAGTATTAACGCGATTTTGTTCATAGACAATTTGTCCACCCACAATTGTGATGACAGGCCAGCCTGTGAGGTTCCAACCTTCAAAGGGACTCCAACCACATTTGGTTAACAAATCTTCCCGACGGACGGGACTGTAATTATCCAAGTCTACCAAGACTAAATCGGCATCGTAACCAGGTGCGATCGCTCCTTTATGCGGAATTTTATAAGCTTGCGCCACCGCATTAGACATCCAGTTGGCAACTTGCGCCACAGTACATTTTCCTTGCATTGCCGCAGTTAACATCAATGGTAAAGAAGTCTCGACACCGGGCATTCCCGAAGGTGTATTGGGGTATTCTTGGGCTTTTTCTGCCAAGGTGTGGGGGGCATGGTCGGTGGCGATAAAATCAATCACACCATCCCGTAACGCTTGCCAGAGAACTTCGTTATCGTGGGGCGATCGCAATGGCGGATTCATTTGCGCTAAAGTGCCAATATCTTGATAAGCACTGCTATTTAATAGCAAATGCTGTGGTGTGACCTCCGCAGTCACCCAACGCGGTTTGTCTTGACGTAACAACTCAGCTTCTTCGCCTGTGGACAGATGTAATATATGTAGCCGACGCTGATATTTTTTAGAAAGATTTAAGGCTTTTTGGGTAGCTAACAGCGCCGCTTGATTATCTTGAATTTGGGAGTGAATTGCTGGGTCATGAATACCAGCAAACTCTTGTCGTCGTTGATTAATGCGTTCTTGGTCTTCAGCGTGAACCGCAATTAAGCGATCGCCTTGGGCGAAAATGGCTTCCAGCACAGTATCTTGGTCAACCAGTAACTGACCGTGCATCGAACCCATGAAAACTTTAATTCCTGGTGTTGGTTGGGCTGTGAGTAAATCTGGCAAAACTTCTGCGGTTGCACCAATAAAAAAGCCATAATTCACTACACACTTACTAGCTGCCCGTTGGAGTTTATCATCTAATGCCGCTTGAGTAGTAGTCAGGGGGCGGGTATTAGGCATTTCTAAAAACGAAGTTACACCGCCCTTAGCACAGGCACAACTAGCGGTAAATAAATCTTCTTTATGTTCTAGTCCTGGTTCCCGAAAATGCACTTGCGGGTCGATAACTCCTGGCAACAAAGTTAACCCTTGTGCGTCAACCTCTCTGGTGACAATGGTACCAGCAATCTCCGGTGCCACTTCTTGGATGAGGCGATCGCGCACAAGTACATCCCCAACCATGAATTCACCATTGGGTAGGACAATGCGAGCGCGGCGAATTAGTAAACTTTCTGAAGATGACATGGAGCTAAAAAATTTGAAGGAAAGGAGTTATGTGTGACGGCAAGCTTTAATCTTAGATGAAACTTGCTTGCTCTTTCTATGATCAATTTTTGCAGCTGATTCAAAAAAAGTTTATTTTTAACTTATACATCTGTCTGTAAAGATGCTAAAACTCACCTAGAGAACCTAATTTTCTCGTTAAAATTAACAGATAGACTTTCCCTAAGCTAGTTAATTACTACACTTTTCCTTACTTCAGTACTTTCATGCAAAATCAAGTGTCTGATCAAAATTCTAATCAAAAACCCGATAATTCCTGGATTGCCGAGCTAGGTAGAACAGTTGTATTAAGTATCGTTCTTGCCCTGGGCATTCGTACTTTTGTTGCTGAAGCTCGCTGGATTCCTTCTGGTTCTATGGAACCAACTTTGCATGGGACTCAAAACCAGTGGGAAGCAGACAAGATTATTGTTGATAAGTTGAAGTATAAGTTTGCCAGCCCCCAACGGGGAGATATTGTGGTTTTTTCACCCACTGACGAACTCAAGCGTGAACAATATCAAGATGCGTTTATTAAACGTGTGATTGGCTTACCAGGAGAAACAGTAGAACTGCGTGATGGTAAAGTCTACATTAATAACAAACCCTTGGAAGAAGAAGCTTATTTAGGTTCTAGCCAGCGCACAGTGGTTGATGTTTGCACCTCTGGACAGCAACCAGCTTTCCTAGCTAAAGCGCAGACAATACCGCCAAATGCTTACCTAGTTTTAGGTGACAACCGTAACAGCAGTTACGATAGCCGTTGTTGGGGTGTTGTACCCCGCGAGAATATTATCGGTCGGGCTGTATTGCGCTTTTGGCCGTTAAATCATGTTGGCGGTATTGATAAATCACCCTTGTATCCCTAACCAAGTTATCTGAAAATGCCGTACCTAGCCAAAATCGTAATTTACCCAATTAAGTCACTAGATGGGGTAGAAGTGGCACAAGCCGAGGTTTTGTCTAGTGGCGCATTAAAAGGCGATCGCGAGTTCGCCCTTTTTGATGTACAAAGTAAATTTGTCAATGGTAAGCGTCATCCCAAAATTCATTTACTGCGGGCGGATTATCAAAACACCTCTGGCGATCAAACCATCTCTCTGAAAATTCCTCACCAGGATTCACCATTAGTTTTTAATTTAAATACAGAGAGAGAAAAATTAACCGCCGCTTTAAGTGATTTTTTTGGGTTTTCCCTTACCATCGCTCAAAACTCGCTAATGGGTTTTCCTGATGATACCGATTCTCCTGGCCCAACTGTAATTAGTACAGCAACTTTAACAGAAGTTGCTTCGTGGTTTCCTGGTGTCACTGTCGATGAAATGCGTCGTCGGATACGTGCCAACATTGAAATCGCAGGTGTACCAGCTTTTTGGGAAGATCATTTATTTAGTGAACCAGATCAATTAGTCGCCTTGCGAGTGGGAAATGTGCAGTTTTTTGGAGTCAACCCATGCCAGCGTTGTGTAGTCCCAACCAGGAATCCTGACTCAGCCGCAGTTTACCCAAGTTTCCAAAAAATATTTATCCAACAGCGACAAGCAACATTACCAGACTCAGTAAATCTATCACACTTTAATCATTTTTACCGCTTGAGTGTGAATACTAGAGTACACATATCAGAATCTGGCAAAATATTACAAATTGGTGATGAAATCGAAATAATTCCAGATATTAATTAATAAATTTTATTAATATCAATAATTGGATGACTGTTAAGCTATTATGCAATTGTGCTTACAAGATTTGAATATTTATTATCAGGTTTTTAGCTGCAAGTGCGAGACTTGTAAACTATTTACTAAAAATCTCTAAGTTCAAATTTGCTCCCAAAGACTTGAGTAAACAAGTGTTCATCTATTTTTGATTTTGGCTAAACAGTAACCTTGAGATATCACTAAGCTAGATTACAGTAAGGCCAAATTGACAAATGATTGCAATAGATGAATCCCCGAAAAACTTACCAGTCAATCATAAGAAAATCCAACATCTCAAACTCCACAATAGTCTAAATTCTGCTGCCATACAAAAGTTTCAGGACTTAGTGTAATTATAAAATTGCCTCTGCTATGTATGCGTAGAGCTTGGCAAAAGTAAATCTTTATACTAAAAATAGTAATATCCTTTGTAGCTTTGAACGTATCACACAGTAATAACCCGGAGCAAATTATGTATCTAAAATTGCCTGAGTTATCCACAACGGGAGCTAGGGAAAAATCCAACAACCATGATATTTAAACTTCCGCTTACTCAATCGTTTCATCTCCTCATTACCAAGGTTTATGCCAAAATACCCATGATATTAGTTATAATTAAGACCTTTGTCTTGTAATTGAGAGTCGTTGTGAGGCTATTGGTTTATCTTGCATTGCAAAATAAAGTACAACAATAGTAAAGCTGCTAGACCAATTAGAAAACTCAGTATTACTGAATTCCCGATTTTTGTGGAACAGGTAAGGTATCTATTTTGATCACAGCAGCTAAGTCATCTCACAAATGCCAAGCAGAAAATCAAATCTGCGATCCCAAAGAAAAATATTTTCAGGATAAGATTACAATCAAATGTGCCGGGTTTTCAACAATTTAGCTAATAAGTATCAGTTTGAGAAAACTATGGAATTGACGAGAAGCAAGATGTAATGAACCACCAGCAGTTAGACCCGGATAAAAAAGATATCTTAATAATTGACGACAAGGCAGATAACTTGAGAGTTTTATCCTCTCTACTGGCTAGAAAAGGATACAACGTCCGTAAAGCGTTAAACTGGCAAATGGCTTTAACTGCTTGTCAAACTGTTTTACCGGATCTAATTTTACTTGATATTATGATGCCGGAAGTTGACGGCTATGAAGTTTGTCGGCGGTTTAAGAGTTGGGATTTAACCGCAGATATTCCCGTAATTTTTATTAGTGCTTTAGATGATGTCTTCGATAAAATTAAAGGTTTTAGATTAGGGGGAGTAGACTATATTACTAAACCCTTTGAGTTTGAAGAAGTTGTAGTGCGCGTTCAAAATCAACTAGAACTGAGACAAGCAAGATTAGAAATTTTAAGACTCAATACAGAACTAGAGCAAAGAGTCAAATCTCGAACTTGGGAATTAGAAAATGCTCTACAAAAACTGCAACGAGAAATAATTTCTCGGCAACAATTACAAGATAAATTACTAGATATAGTTCTCCATGACGCACTCACAGGATTACCAAATCGGGTTTTGTTTTTAAGACAGTTAGGCAAAGCTCTTAACCTAGCGAGAGAAGATAAAAACTATCATTTTGCTGTCCTATATTTAGATTGCGATCGCTTCAAAGTTGTCAATGATTCTCTCGGTCATCTTGTGGGAGATGAATTACTGATTGCGATTGCGCGTCGTCTGCAATCATGCTTGAATCCTGGTGATACCCTAGCAAGACTCGGTGGTGATGAATTTGGTATTCTTCTCGAAAATATTTCCGATATTAATTCCGCAATTCAAGTTGCCGAACTCATGCTCCAAGAACTATCTATGACATTTAAATTGTCTAGATATGAAGTATTTATGAATGCTAGTATTGGGATTAATTGGGGTTGTAAAGATTACGAAAAACCAGAGTATTTATTACGGGATGCCGACACAGCTATGTATCGTGCTAAAGCGCAAGGTAAAGCCAGTTATAAAGTCTTTGACCCGGCAATGTACCAAGAAGCTATTCAACTGTTAGAAATTGAAAATGATCTGCGGCGAGCCATTGAAAGAAGAGAGTTGATTATTTATTATCAGCCGATTATTACCTTAAGTACTGGTCAAATTACTGGCTTTGAAGCATTAGTCCGTTGGCAACATCCTGTGCGGGGTTTAATGGCTCCCACAGAGTTTATCCCCATAGCCGAAGAAACAGGTTTGATTAACGAAATTGATATCTGGGTTTTACAATCAGCTTGTCAACAATTACGCCTTTGGCAAGAGCATCCAAATATTCCTAAAAATTTAACGATGAGTGTTAATTTAAGTGCGCGTCTGTTTACCCAAGCTAACTTAATTAACCAAATTGATCAAATTATTCATGACACCAAAGTTAATCCCAAAAATCTAGAATTAGAAATTACCGAAAGTGTGATTATGGAAAATACTCATGCGGTGAGAAGCATGATTGAGGAAATCAAACAACGCAACGTCAAGTTAGTAATGGATGATTTTGGTACTGGTTACTCTTCTCTCAGCTATATCCATAGTTTGCCTTTAGATTCTTTAAAAATTGATAAGTCTTTTATTACTAGAATGCAGTTTTATCAAGATAATCTAGGACTAGTACCAACAATAATTAGTATTGCTAAATCTATGAATATGACTGTGATTGCTGAAGGCGTAGAAACTCAAGAACAATTAGTAAAATTAAGAAGTTTGAACTGTGACTTTGCTCAAGGGTTTCTGTTTTCTCAACCTTTAAAACCAGAAACAGTGATTGACTTTATTGCATCTATGCCCCAGTGGTGAGGATAGGATTTTATACCGGATAGCAAGTAGATTGGTATATACTGAGCAATAAAATTTACATAATTTAAAATCAAAAATATATTGATTTGTTCTCGGTAGCAAGAGAATTTAGAGCAACAGTTGATTGACATTAGCTGTCAAAAGTGAGAGTCTGGTTACTCAGAAAGTCAAAATAGTGTCAAAAAATTTTTATTGATTAAAGACTACTATTTTCAGTTACATAAAAGCATAATAGAGATGTGACTGATTTGTTTGCCCCTTTACATTCCCTGGAAAACGGTCGCTGGTTCAAGCTCATTTGTGGAGCCAGCTACCAACATTTGCCAGCAGTCAGAAGTTTAACTTTAGCCTACACTTTGGCGGGTGCTGACTGTATAGATGTCGCTGCTGACCCGGCGGTGATAGCAGCAGCCAAAGCCGGACTGCAAGCAGCTAAAAACCTGACTAAAGCCGCCCAAGAACGAGGCTTCGACTATCAAGGTGGTTCGCCTTTGTTAATGGTGAGTTTGAATGATGGTGAAGACCCCCATTTTCGCAAAGCCGAGTTTGATGCCGTTCATTGTCCCTCTGACTGTCTTAGACCATGTGAGCGAGTTTGTCCGGCACAGGCGATCGCATTTAACCGGAAACCAGATAATTTTTCTGGGGTAGAATCTCAGAAATGTTACGGTTGTGGTCGTTGCATCCCATTATGCCCTTACGATATAATTTATACTAGATCATATATATCAACACCAGAGGCGATCGCGCCAATGGTAATTTCCACAGGAGTAAATGCCGTAGAAATTCATACACAAGTCGGCAGATTAGTAGAATTTCAAAAATTATGGCAAGCAATTTCACCTTGGGCTGAACAACTTCAGTTATTGGCTATCAGTTGTCCTGATGGCGATGGCATGATTGATTACTTAAAAGCAATTTATGAACTAATTACCCCACGTCCTCGTAGTTTAATTTGGCAAACCGATGGTCGTCCGATGAGTGGTGATATTGGAGATGGTACCACTACGGCGGCAGTCAAATTAGGACAAAAAGTTTTGGCAGCGAACCTACCCGGATATGTGCAGTTAGCAGGTGGCACAAATAGCTACACCGTTGCTAAGTTAAAGGCAATGGGACTACTGAAGAGAGCAGGGGTGCAGGGGAGCAGGGGTGCAGGGGAGAACAATTCTTCCTTCCCCTCTGCCCCTCTGCCCCTCCTCCCCTCTGCCTCAATAGCAGGAGTCGCCTACGGAAGCTATGCCCGTGTATTGCTGTCGCCAATTCTCGAACAGTTGGAGAATAAGGAGGTGAATTACGCCAGTGTTCAAGGGAATGTCCACCTGGAATCAGAACCGGACTTATTGTGGGAAGCTGTAGGGCTTGCCTATTCTCTCGTTTCCCAGATCAAGTCACAGCAAGAGCGATAATCGCTCGTTCGTTATCTCTCAAAACGTCACCATAGAAAGCATGACGATTAAAGACGATCTCCAAAAGTTATTAGACATCTTGCCCCAAGACTTGCGACAAGTACTAGAAAATCATCCTCAGCGAGATAGTTTAGTTGAAGTAGTCTTGGATTTGGGTCGTCGCCCAGAAGCTCGCTTTCCTAATCAAGCTGAGTATCTGAGTGAAACACCCGTAACTCAAGCACAAATTGATGATTGTATTCAGCGAGTCGGCACCTTTGGCGGAGATAATCGAGCAGGAATTGAGCAAACTTTGCATCGGATCAGTGCTATCCGCAATCGGAATGGTAAGATAATTGGCTTAACCTGTCGTGTTGGTCGTGCGGTATTCGGTACTATCGGTATGATCCGCGATTTGGTAGAAACAGGTAAATCCATTCTCATGCTAGGTCGTCCAGGTGTGGGTAAAACTACTGCCCTGCGGGAAATTGCCCGTGTGTTGGCAGATGAGCTAAACAAACGAGTAGTAATTATCGACACCTCCAACGAAATTGCGGGAGATGGCGATATTGCTCACCCTGCCATTGGTCGTGCGAGAAGGATGCAAGTAGCTCATCCAGAACTTCAGCATCAAGTCATGATTGAGGCAGTGGAAAATCACATGCCGGAAGTAATTGTGATTGATGAAATCGGCACCGAACTGGAAGCTTTAGCAGCGCGTACCATTGCCGAACGTGGTGTGCAGTTAGTAGGCACTGCTCATGGGAACCAAATTGAAAACCTGATCAAAAACCCCACACTTTCTGATTTGGTTGGTGGGATTCAGGCTGTGACACTGGGAGACGACGAAGCCAGAAGGCGTGGTTCGCAAAAAACGGTGTTAGAGCGTAAAGCTCCGCCTACCTTTGAAATTGCTGTAGAGATGTTAGAACGACAGCGTTGGGTAGTTCACGAAAGTGTTGCTGACACAGTAGATACTTTATTGCGTGGACGGCAACCAAGCCCACAAACCCGCACTGTGGATGATAATGGCAAAGTTGTCATGACTCGACAGCTATCGGTGGTGAATGGTCGTGGCGGTCATTTAGCGAGTGGGGAAGACACTTTCTCCTCTGGGCGACAGTCTAGTGGCTGGCGGGCATCGGGACAGATGGTGGCACTTCCGCCATTGAGTCTAGAGAGGGAAAAAACAACTGGACAGAGCGAGTTTGACCGCTTGCTAGAGGAATCCTTTAACTACTCCGACACCATTGATTTCGCCGCCACGAAGAACGCTGGCCCCAACGGGGAAGATTTGCCACTGCATGTTTATCCTTATGGGGTGAGTCGCCACCAATTAGAACAGGTAGTTAGTGTGCTGACTTTGCCTGTGGTATTGACAAAAGACATCGATAGTGCTGATGCAATTTTGGCATTGCGATCGCATGTCAAAAACCACGCTAAACTACGGCAAATGGCTAAAGCCCGTCATGTGCCTATCCACATGATTAAAGCCAGCACCATTCCGCAAATTACCCGTGGACTGCGGCGGTTATTGAACATCGATGAACCAGAAATTGCTGATGACCGCGAATTGCAACTTTTTCTGCACAGTGGTAGCGATGACGAAATTGATGCCCTAGAAGAAGCTAGACTTGCAGTCGAGCAAATTGTCATTCCTAAAGGACAACCAGTAGAGTTACTGCCCCGTTCTCCCCAAGTCCGCAAAATGCAGCATGAGTTGGTAGAACATTATCGCCTCAAATCCCATAGTTTTGGCGAAGAACCTAATCGTCGCTTAAGGATTTATCCGGCGTAATTTTCGCACAAAGGTTAGTTGTTGAAGTTGGGTGTAAGGGTGTGGGGGTGTAAGGGTTTTGAATACCTAAGACTCCTACACCCTTCTTCAAACTCTTGATTTTTCCTCTCATTGCGTAAGATTTTACTGAACATGAATCAGATTTCGCCATCCAAAGATAATTGGAATGCTTTGCTTTATGAAGATAAACACGCTTTTGTGTGGCAATATGGCGAAGATTTATTGCAATGGCTGAACCCCAAACCGGGAGAATTGATTTTAGATTTAGGTTGTGGAACTGGGCAACTTGCTGCGAAAATTGCTGAGTCTGGTGCTGAGGTGATGGGAATTGATAGCGCCGCCACAATGATTGAAAAGGCGCGACAAAATTATCCTGATTTACGGTTTGAAATTGCTGATGCTCGTAACTTGCAAATAGACAAACTATTTGATGCTGTATTTTCTAATGCTACCTTGCATTGGATCAAAGAAGCCGATGCTGCGATCGCCTCCATATATCAAGCACTCAAACCAGGAGGGCGTTTTGTTGCGGAATTTGGTGGTAAAGGTAACGTAGAATCTATAGTTCAAGCCTTGTATATGGCTTTGGCAAAAATTGGTCTATCTCACCCCCAAACTTTCAATCCTTGGTATTTTCCTAGTATTAGTGAGTATAGTAGTTTACTGGAAAAACAAGGGTTTGAAGTTACTCATGCTATTTTGTTTCCCCGCCCCACTGTCTTAGCAGATGAGACAGCAGGTATCAAAAACTGGCTAGAAATGTTTGCTAGTAATTTTTTCACCAACCTTTCGGCTTTGGAACAAGTAGAAGTGATTCGTAATGTTGAAGACTACCTCAAGCCTACACTTTACAACAATCATGTTTGGCTGGCAGACTATCGCAGAATTCGCATTATCGCTATCAAAGTGTAGTAGCGTGTCCGTAATAAAATTAACCGCAGATAAACGCGGATAGAATTGCTGCTATTGGATAAATTTATCTGTGTCAGTTTGGTAGCTTGTTTGTGGTGTGGGACGAAAAGCCTACAATAGATCAGCTAGAAACCCATTCCACAATCAAATTTCAATCAAAATTTAAAAACCAATTGTCAAGAAAACATCAATTATGAGAGAACTAGATAAAAATAAAAATATAAGCATAAATGATACTTAGATTTCTGAAAAAAACAGTACACCCACAAAACACTTTTTCTTACTCCCGACTCCCCAATCCTTACTCTCAGGCTGTACAGTAATTTCTAAAATAAATCAGACTACTGTAGCTTTTATCGTTTTAGTTATTCGTAAATAGGTTTTTGTTTTTTAATATTTCAAATTTTTCTAAAAATAAGTTAGTCCAAATTTACATTTTTTAACACTAGCAATGGTATTGACTTCCAGATTTTTTTGAGAAAGATTGATAATTAATGACTTAGGTATATCATTTCGACAAATTATTTGAATAATTAAATAATTCATAAGTATGTTTAACATTGCCAGTAAATTGAATAACATGGAGGAAATATACTGACGAGGGTATTAGATGGAGCCATTACAAAACCAGATTCTAACTTTGAGCCATAAACTGGATGCCCTCTACCAGGTAATTGAGCAGCTAGATTTTAAAGTTGCTCAGGCTTTCACAGAGTGTTCCTTGGCTAAAACATCTGTAAAAGATAATTATCAAGAAAATAGCGAGACTTTTCCCTATCATTTAAGAGGACAAATTAGTTTTAATCAAGAACTAGAACACAAGGATGTTCTGACAGATGGCGCTTATATTGATATGAATCGTCAAGGTGGGGATAAAGTTTTAACACCAGAAATTCAGATACAAAGACTAACAGCGCAACTAACCGCAGCTTACAATCGGATTGCGGCTTTAGAAGAACAATTACTCCGCGAAAGAATTCATTAATGGCTCATTAGTAGATATTCCCAAGGATTTTACCGGAACTTGTTAAGTCCGGTATTTTTGTTTTTATTAAGATTAATCCTTTCCTTTCCTGGCTGAGGAAAATTTGCACTAGGAAAAATTATTTTTGCGTTCTTTAAGTAATGTCCTACCCTGCGGGTTCACTGTTAGACGTTCTGCTCAGAGTAGCCTAAGAGTGCGTCTAGGTTTTTTCATAATTTTGCCTAAGTCCTGATAAGTCATAAGTATTTACTCCTTACTCATTTAGGAAACATAAGCTCCTGATGGACATTCATGGTACACGTAAGATTTAATTATTCTAAGCGGCCAGGAATTTTAGAGGAGACCAATGAATAAAATTATACTGAGTTTACTTTCCACTCCGATGCTGATTAGTTCTATTCTGTCGATGACAGCGATGGTTAATCAAGTACAAGCAGCAGAACCAGTAGTTAAAAATACTGAAGACCGTTTATCTTGTATCCGCAATAAGCATAAGGTTGGCTTAGTATGTGCTAGAGCGTCTGTATTAGCACAAATCCCGACTGAACAGGCTGAAGTAGAATTTTCTAACGATAATGTGCCGATGTTAGAGTTTAGTGACCAAGAAAGCGAAATGGCAGTGACTTTGTTTGGTTGTGACTGTCCAGCCTGCATCAATTCGTTGCGTCAAATGAGTGGTGCTAGACCTTTGGTTTATTAAAGTTTCAACAGCGATCGCTTTCATTTTATCTTTTGTTAATCAAGATTTTAGCGATGCGATCGCTATTTTTTTATTTGCTTATTTGCCATTTGGCTTCAGATAAATTATTTTTTAAACTTGAGTAAACTATAGGAAGGAATCCGCTTTGATTGTTGAAATTATCTGTAAAGGCTGGGAGTGGGGAGTGGGGAGTAGGGAGTAGAAAAGAGCATTTTGTGGGTGTACTGATTTTTTTCAGAAATCAAATATGAGTCCTATATATATGAGAATTGAAACTATCCTAAATATCATCCTCATTCAAAGCAATCATCAACATTTAGTGATAAAGAATATTGGTCATTAATAGCTTGATCATTAGTTTGCCACACCAAAAATCAAAAGTCACTGAAAGTAGAGATTTGGGTGAATTGACAGCAGAATTATCAAAAATATCTATTCTGCCAAATCTAAAAATTAAATTAAATTAAATTTAAAATAATAAATCTGTTTTATGATTTTCAAAATCATTGGAGTGGTGATGAAAATTGTTAATTAAGTTTTGAAATCAAAATCTGCTGAATCAACAACTTTTGTAACAAACAAAACGAAGTGTAAAGTGATATTACAAACATTGCAAAAATATTTAGAAATTGTTTTATAGCCAAACATGGCTCTAACGTAGAACCTATAGGAAAGACTTGAGGCAAGTGTCATGAACATTAGTGATATAAAAAACTATCGATTTGTCTGTACACTCACTTTTGGCGATATTTACGGTCAAATTATTGTTTGGCTGATTACAATTGCAGTTAGTCTGGCATCTGCCTTAGCCTTGATGGGTGCGAGACGACCAGTATATGCTTTAGCAACTGTAGGTTTAATTGTGCTGCTTTCGTTGCCTTTCTTGCTATTTGCTTTTGTAACTACATTGTTAAATCATATTGAACTAGTTGCTGTAGAGCCAGGAACCAAAACTGTACCTATCCCTGGTAATATTTCTCAGCAAAAACCTGTACAAGCTACTACCTGAAAAGTGGGGAGTAGTAAATTTTATTAATTGTTGGTGTTGAATTCTGAACTAATGATTAATTTCCCTGTCAGCAGATGGGGAATTTTTTTGTACAGATCACAAACCACTAAGTGAATCCCGTCTCTACAATAGAAAGCAGCTTTTTGCGATCGGGGGCTAGTTATGCTGGAACATGATGTCATTATTGTTGGGGGAGGATTGGCAGGTTGTCGGGCGGCGGTGGAAATTGCCCGTACTGACCCCAGTTTAAATGTTGCTGTCATTGCCAAAACTCACCCTATCCGTTCTCATTCGGTTGCAGCCCAAGGCGGAATGGCTGCATCGTTAAAAAATGTTGATACTGAAGATTCTTGGGAAGCACATGCTTTTGATACTATCAAAGGTTCTGATTACTTAGCAGACCAAGATGCAGTTGCAATTCTCACCAAAGAAGCGCCAGATGTGGTAATTGACTTAGAACATCTGGGTGTTTTATTCTCGCGCTTACCTGATGGACGCATTGCCCAACGGGCTTTCGGGGGACATTCTCACAATCGCACCTGTTACGCGGCTGATAAAACTGGTCACGCAATTTTGCATGAATTAGTCAATAATCTGCGGCGTTACGGTGTGCAGATTTATCAAGAGTGGTACGTAATGCGCCTGATTTTAGAAGAAGGACAGGCGAAGGGTTTGGTGATGTATCACTTATTGGATGGGCATATTGAGGTGGTCAGGGCAAAGGCGGTGATGTTTGCCACTGGTGGTTATGGTCGCGTTTATAACACTACTTCCAATGATTATGCTTCTACAGGTGATGGTTTGGCGATGACTGCACTTGCAGGTTTACCCCTGGAAGATATGGAGTTTGTGCAGTTCCATCCCACAGGCTTGTATCCAGTGGGGGTGTTGATTTCCGAGGCTGTGCGGGGAGAAGGGGCATATTTAATCAACAGTGAAGGCGATCGCTTTATGGCGAACTATGCACCCAGCCGGATGGAACTAGCACCCCGCGATATTACCTCACGGGCGATCGCTTACGAAATTCGGGCGGGACGTGGTGTGCATTCTGATGGTAGTGCGGGTGGCCCTTTCGTTTATCTCGACTTGCGCCATTTGGGCAAAGAAAAAATCATGAGTCGTGTTCCCTTCTGTTGGGAAGAAGCCCACCGCTTAGTCGGCGTTGATGCGGTGACTCAACCAATGCCAGTCCGCCCGACAATTCATTATTGTATGGGTGGTATACCTGTGAACACAGATGGGCAAGTTCGTAGTAGTGGTGATGCTTTAGTAGAAGCCTTCTTTGCGGCGGGTGAAACGGCTTGTGTATCTGTTCATGGGGCAAATCGTTTAGGTAGTAACTCGCTATTAGAATGTGTAGTTTATGGCAAACGCACTGGGGCGGCGATCGCCCAATATGTACAGCAACGTAAATTACCTTCCATAGATGAACAGCGTTACATCACAGAAGCCCAACAAGAAATTCAAGCTTTACTAGAACAACCAGGAGAGTATCGAATTAACCAAGTCCGCCAAGCCTTTCAAGATACTATGACCGAGTTCTGCGGCGTTTTCCGCACTCAAGAATTAATGAGTCAAGGTTGGGAAAAAATAACGCAATTACAACAAAAATATTCTCAAGTTTTCTTAGACGACAAAGGTAGCTGCTGGAATACCGAACTAGTAGAAGCTTTAGAACTGCGAAGCTTAATGGTAGTCGGACAAACAATTCTCGCCTCAGCCTTAAATCGCCAAGAAAGTCGCGGCGCACACTTCCGCGAAGACTTTCCCCAGCGCGATGATGTCAATTTCCTGCAACATACAATGGCTTACTATTCACCCGCCGGAATTGATATTCAATATCGCCCCGTAGTGATTAATATGTTTCAGCCACAGGAGAGAAAGTATTAGCTAGATCCCGAATTTCTCACGTATGGGTAGCGGGTGTGGGGAGTGTGGGGAGAGAGGGGAGTGTGGGGGGAAAGATTTCTTTACCATCCTCCCACCCTTCCCACACCTCCCACACCTCCCACCCCTCCCACACCCCTGGATTTCTCACAAGAGAGAAATCCAGGTAGATGTAGGAGATAGGGTGATGTGGCAATCATAGTCAGTTTACCGATATAGCCAAACGCGCAGTAAAGACAGTAATTGTTCAATATCTACGGGTTTGGTGATGTAATCGGATGCGCCGGACTCGATGCACTTTTCGCGATCGCCTTGCATGGCTTTGGCGGTGAGGGCAATAATTGGTAAGGTGATGAATCGGTTATTTTGGCGAATTAAGCGCGTAGTTTCGTAACCGTCCATTTCTGGCATCATTACATCCATTAAGATCACATCAATATCGGGTGTAGTTTCTAACATGGTGATGCCATCTCTGCCATTTTCAGCATACAGCACCTGCATGTGATAGCGTTCTAACATACTGGTCAAGGCAAAGATATTACGGACATCATCATCAATAATTAATACATTTTTGTTTGCCAGGATGTAATCACGGGCGTGGAGTTGTTCAAGAATTTGGCGTTTGGGTTCTGGTAAATTTGCTTGGACTCGATGTAAAAATAATGTCGTTTCATCAAGGAGGCGTTCGGGCGATCGCACATCTTTGACGATGATAGTCTCGGTAATGCGTCGTAGTTCAATTTCTTGGGCTTTGGTTAATTCAATCCCAGTGTAAATAATGATGGGTAATGATTCGCCGTTTGGCTGCTGTTTGATTTGCTGAAGCAGTTCAAACCCATTCATGTCGGGTAGCCCTAAATCGAGGACGAGACAATCAAAGGGTTGGGCGTTAATTGCTTCTAAGGCGGCTGTACCTGTGGCGACGGCGGTTGTGGCGACATCGCTGTTACCAATTAACTCAACAATGCTATGGCGTTGGGTGTCGTCATCTTCTACTACCAGTAAATTCTTCACCCGTCGTTCGACAAAACCTTTGATTTTATTTAAAGCTTCCGAGATACTTTCACTGCTGGCAGGTTTTTGCAAATAAGCTAATGCCCCTAATTGTAAACTCCGGCGTTTACCTTCTTCGACGGTCATGATGTGAACCGGAATGTGACGAGTATTTGCATCATGCTTTAACCTGTCGAGGACAGTCCAACCATCCATATCAGGTAAGCGGATATCGAGTAAAATCCCGGCGGGTTGGAATTGTTGGGCGAGGGCTAAACCATTAGTACCACTTTGGGCGGCGATGACTTTAAAACCTTGCTGCTGCGCCATATCCAAGAGAATGCGAGCAAAATGAATGTCATCTTCAACGATTAATAATACGCGATCGCTGTTTTGGATATCAATGCGATCGTCTTCTAGAAGGGGGGAGGAGGGAGTTGGGAGTGGGGAGTTGGGAGTGAGAACTAGTTGAGATGTGGGTTCTGGCAGAATGAAGGTGGAGTCGGAATCAAATTGGGGTAAGTAGAAGGTAAATGTACTACCTTGACTGACGTTACTTACCAAGGTGATCTCGCCACCAAATAAACGGGCGATTTCGCGGCTGATGGATAAACCTAAACCTGTACCGCCGTATTTGCGGCTGGTAGTACCGTCCGCTTGTTGGAAGGCTTCAAAAATCACTTTTTGTTTTTCCGGGGCGATACCAATTCCTGTATCGATTACGGAAAAGGCGACTACCATTGGGGCGCGGTTCAAGCTTTCTTGATTCATACTCCACCCCTGCTTGGCGACTTCAATGCGTAAGCGTACCTCTCCCCGTTCGGTAAATTTAAAGGCGTTGGAAAGGAGATTTTTCAGGACTTGTAACAAGCGTTTTGGGTCAGTATAAACGGCTTTTGGTAAATCAGCACCGGTTTCAATGCTGAAACTGAGTCCTTTATCTTGGGCGATTTGGCGGAAGGTGCGTTCTGTTTGATCTCGCAAATCTGTCACTAACATCTGCGACATATCAATGGACATGGTTCCCGACTCAATTTTTGCTAAATCTAAAATGTCGTTAATTAACGCCAACAAGTCATTCCCCGCCGAGTAAATTGTGCGGCTGTATTCCACTTGTTTGGTGCTGAGGTTCCCATCGATGTTATCGGTTAACAACTTCGCTAAAATCAACAAGCTATTTAATGGTGTCCGCAGTTCATGGGACATATTCGCCAGAAATTCGGATTTATATTTGGATGACAGCGCCAATTGTTCGGCTTTTTCTTCCAAAGAACGTCTCGCTTGTTCAATTTCTAAGTTTTTGCGTTCAACTTCTTTCTTTTGCAACGCCAGTAATTCGGCTTTTTCTTCGAGTTCGGCGTTGGTTTGTTGGAGTTCTTCTTGTTGTTTCTTGAGTAAGTCTTCGGAAGTTTTGAGAGACTGGGCTTGTTGTTCGAGGCGTTTGTTGGTTTCTTTGAGTTCGTTTTGCTGAGTTTGCAGTTCTTCGGCTAAAGATTGCGATTGTTTGAGTAATTCTTCGGTACGCATGGAAGCGGCGATAGTATTGAGAACGATCGCAATACTTTCGGTGAGTTGGTCGAAGAAGGTTAAATGAATCTCACTAAAGCGCCGGAAGGAAGCTAACTCAATCACGGCGGTGACTTGTCCTTCAAACAACACAGGTAAAACTACAGCGTTGAGTGGAGAAGCTTCACCCAAACCAGAACTAATCTTGACATAATCGCTGGGGATTTCCGTTAACAAAATTCGCTCTTTTTCTAAAGCGCATTGTCCTACCAAACCTTCGCCCAAATGGAAACGGTTGGCGAGATGTTTGCGTTCGCGGTAAGCGTAGCTGCTGAGTAATTTTAGATATGCTTGTTGTTGTTCGCCTGCATCCATTAAGTAAAATACGCCATGTTGTGCGCCTACTAATGGTGCAAGTTCCGAGAGAATGAGTTTGGAGACTGTTTCTAAGTCGCGCTGACCTTGCAACATCCGGGTAAACTTGGCGAGGTTAGTCTTTAACCAGTCTTGTTCGGTGTTCTTTTGGGTTGTCTCGCGCAAATTGGCAATCATCTGGTTGATGTTGTCTTTGAGGATTGCCACTTCTCCTAGTGCTTCCACGGAAATTGACCGGGTTAAGTCGCCTTTTGTTACCGCCGTCGCTACTTCTGCGATCGCCCGTAGCTGTGTTGTCAAAGTCGCGGCTAGTTCATTTACGTTATCTGTCAGGTCTTTCCAGGTTCCCGCCGCCCCTGGTACCCTGGCTTGACCACCAAGTTTACCCTCAATTCCTACTTCCCTCGCTACGGTTGTGACCTGATTGGCAAAGGTCGCTAGGGTATCAATCATTTCATTGATGGTTTCCGCTAAGGTTTCAATTTCACCCTTCGCATCTAACATCAATTTCCGCTTCAAATCTCCATTCGCCACGGCGGTAACAACTCGCGCAATTCCTCGCACTTGGGCGGTTAAGTTACCCGCCATTGAGTTGACATTATCGGTGAGGTCTTTCCAGGTTCCCGCCACACCTTGTACCAAAGCTTGACCGCCTAATTTTCCTTCCGTTCCCACCTCTCGCGCCACCCGCGTTACCTCACTGGCGAAGGAACTGAGTTGATCCACCATTGTATTAATCGTGTTCTTCAAGTCGAGAATTTCACCCTTCACATCCACGGTGATTTTCTTCGACAAGTCCCCATTCGCCACCGCCTTGGTGACTTCCGCGATGTTCCTTACCTGGGCTGTCAGATTCCCCGCCATTGAGTTGACGTTATCGGTGAGGTCTTTCCACGTCCCACCAACGCCACGCACATAAGCTTGGACACCGAGTTTACCTTCTGTACCCACCTCTCTGGCTACTCTCGTTACCTCCGACGCGAAGGAATTAAGTTGATCCACCATTGTATTGATAGTGTTCTTCAACTCCAAAATTTCACCCTTCACATCCACGGTGATTTTTTTGGATAAGTCCCCATTCGCCACCGCCGTTGTCACTTCCGCGATGTTTCTTACCTGGGCTGTCAAACTTCCCGCCATGAAATTCACGCTGTCGGTGAGGTCTTTCCATGTCCCCGCCACACCTTTGACTTCGGCTTGAACACCAAGTTTACCTTCCGTTCCCACCTCCCGCGCTACTCTCGTTACTTCCGACGCAAAGGAATTAAGTTGATCCACCATTGTATTGACGGTGTTTTTCAACTCCAAAATTTCACCCTTCACATCCACAGAGATTTTCTTGGATAAGTCGCCATTCGCCACCGCCGTTGTGACTGCTGCGATGTTGCGTACCTGGGCTGTCAAACTTCCCGCCATGAAATTCACGCTGTCGGTTAAATCTTTCCATGTCCCCGCCACACCTTTAACATCTGCTTGGACACCTAACTTACCTTCACTTCCTACCTCACGCGCCACCCGCGTTACTTCACTGGCGAAGGAGTTGAGTTGATCCACCATGATATTAATCGTGTTTTTCAACTCCAGGATTTCGCCTTTAACTTGGACAGTGATTTTTTTCGATAAGTCCCCGTTGGCGATCGCGGTTGCAACTTCCGCTATACTACGTACTTGGTCGGTGAGGTTCCCCGCCATCATATTCACCGCACCTGTTAAGTCTTTCCAAGTTCCCGCCACACCGCGCACTTCCGCTTGAACACCCAGTTTTCCTTCTGTACCCACTTCACGCGCCACCCGCGTTACCTCCGATGCAAAGGAACTGAGTTGATCCACCATTGTATTGATAGTGTTCTTCAACTCCAAAATTTCACCCTTCACATCCACAGTGATTTTCTTCGACAAGTCCCCATTCGCCACCGCCGTTGTCACATCCGCAATATTTCTTACCTGGGCTGTCAAACTTCCCGCCATGAAGTTTACCGAGTCAGTCAAATCCTTCCACGTCCCCGCCACCCCGCGAACTTCCGCTTGGACTCCTAATTTACCTTCACTTCCGACCTCACGCGCCACCCGCGTTACTTCACTAGCGAAGGAATTAAGTTGATCCACCATTGTATTAATCGTGTTCTTCAACTCCAGAATTTCACCCTTCACATCCACAGTGATTTTCTTGGACAAGTCACCATTCGCCACCGCCGTTGTCACTTCCGCGATGTTCCTTACCTGGGCTGTCAAACTCCCCGCCATGAAATTCACGCTGTCGGTTAAGTCTTTCCAAGTCCCCGCCACACCGCGCACATCGGCTTGGACACCTAACTTACCCTCACTTCCGACCTCCCGCGCCACCCTGGTGACTTCTGATGCAAAGGAACTAAGTTGATCCACCATGATATTGATTGTGTTTTTCAACTCTAGAATTTCGCCCTTTACATCTACAGTGATTTTCTTCGATAAATCACCATTTGCGATCGCTGTTGCAACTTCCGCAATATTACGTACCTGTCCTGTTAAATTGCCCGCCATCAAATTCACATTATCAGTGAGGTCTTTCCAAGTTCCCGCCACACCCCGCACTTCGGCTTGGACACCCAGTTTTCCTTCTGTACCCACCTCTCTAGCTACTCTAGTTACCTCAGAGGCGAAGGAATTGAGTTGATCCACCATTGTATTAATAGTGTTCTTCAACTCCAGAATTTCACCCTTCACATCCACGGTGATTTTCTTCGACAAGTCCCCATTCGCCACCGCCGTTGTCACTTCCGCGATGTTCCGTACCTGGGCTGTCAAACTCCCCGCCATGAAGTTTACGCTGTCGGTTAAATCTTTCCATGTCCCCGCCACACCTTTAACATCAGCTTGGACACCAAGTTTTCCTTCGCTTCCGACTTCCCGCGCCACCCTTGTTACTTCTGACACAAATGAACTGAGTTGATCCACCATAATATTGATAGTGTTCTTCAACTCCAGAATTTCGCCCTTCACATCCACAGTGATTTTCTTCGATAAATCACCATTGGCGATCGCTGTCGCCACTTCCGCAATATTACGTACTTGTCCTGTCAGATTTCCCGCCATCAAATTCACATTATCGGTGAGGTCTTTCCAGGTTCCCGCCACACCCCGCACTTCGGCTTGGACACCGAGTTTACCTTCCGTCCCCACTTCCCGCGCCACCCTGGTAACTTCCGATGCAAAAGAGTTCAACTGATCCACCATTGTATTAACGGTGTTTTTCAGTTCCAGAATTTCCCCTTTGACATTGACTGTGATTTTTTTGGACAAGTCACCATTGGCGATCGCTGTGGCAACTTCCGCAATATTACGTACCTGACCCGTCAAATTTCCCGCCATCAAATTCACATTATCGGTAAGGTCTTTCCAAGTTCCCGCCACACCCCGCACTTCCGCTTGGACACCGAGTTTACCTTCCGTCCCCACTTCCCGCGCTACCCTGGTAACTTCACTCGCAAAAGAACCCAGCCGATCTACCATTGTGTTAACAATATTGGCTGTTTGCAGAAACTCGCCTTTGAGGGGTTTACCATCTATTTCTGTGGCGATGGTTTGAGACAAATCCCCATTTGCCACCGCGCGAATCACCCTTGTAGTTTCGGCTGTTGGTTGGACTAAATCTGTAATTAGAGTATTGACAGAATTCACACAATCTGACCAAGAACCCCGCACAGTTCCTAAAGAGGCGCGTTCTGTAATTTTCCCTTCTTTCCCAACCACATTCCCAATGCGCTGGAGTTCTAACGCCATACGTTCATTTTGCTCAATAATATCGTTGAGCGTGTCAGCAATTTTACCTGCCAAACCAGTATTTTCCACGGACATCCGCACCGAAAAGTCACCTTTTTTCACAGCAGTGAGTGTTTTCAGCAATTGTTTTAAATCAAGATTGTCGCTTTCTCTGGTTAACTGTTCGGTTGCCATTGCTATATCCTGGGGAAACTGGGAAGTGATTTTAGGGCGATGAGATTAATACTGCACACTCATAATGTTGCAGAGCGTTATTATCCAAGAATCATCGTTAAGCCACACATCTACATACAAAAATTGATATGTCTTGGATAAGTAAATTGATGCTTAAGTATAAATGCTTTTCAGAAGAGAATTTTTTTGCTGATTGTTAACTAAACTCTTGCTGAAGATAGTTAAAAGTCATTTTTAATATAACAGACTCATTATTAATAAATATCAATGATTTTAACTCTATAATTTATCTAACTTTAGGAGGAATAATAGATTATTTCTATCTAACATAAGGTAGAAGACAGTCTGAAATAAATTTGTTATTTAGAGGTGGGAACAATTCTATTTGAGGCTGCATTTAATCTTTTATCTCTTCTTTCTTTGTGTACTTTGCGCCCTACCCTGCGGGTTCGCCGTCAGGCGTTCTCGTAAGAGTAGCCGAAGAGTGTGTCTATGTGGTTCGTTATCTAATTCAGTGCATCTTCATACAGAATTGGTATGACAGGAAAAGAATTTGCAGATAAACTTTATACACAAAGATGTATTGACAAAATTTGCTCTCTTTTAACTTATTTGCGCGAAACAAAAAATATCTATAGGAATCCGGAATGGGGGGTCGGGAGTAGGAAAGAAGCCTGATCTGAATGTACTGATTTCTGAAAAAAATCAGTACACCTACAAAATGCTCTTTTCTACTCCCTACTCCCCACTCCCTACTCCCAGCCTTTACAGATAATTTCAACAATCAAAGCGGATTCCTGACTACAACAAAGGAGTGAGTAAACGAGAGATTCTCACAGCTAACTTGAACCACAAAGGTTTTTGCTCATATTCGGCAAAATCTACGGTTACAGAAGCAGCTAAATCGGTTTTTAGCATTTTCTCAACGCTGTTGACAAATTGACCATCGATAATAAAACTCATAACTTCAAAGTTGAGAAAAAATGAGCGATTATCCAGGTTAACTGTACCTACTCCTGCTAAATCATTATCGATGAGGATGATTTTTTGGTGCATGAACCCATGTTTGTAGCGATAAAACTTGATATTGATGGGTTTCATTTCATTGTAATAAGAAAAGGAACAAAGATAAACAAATAAGTGATCTGGTCGGTTTGGTAAAATAATGCGGACATCTACACCGCGCATTGCTGCTAACTTTAAAGCTGTCAGAGTTGAATCATCTGGAACAAAATAGGGAGTCGCTATCCACAGGCGAGTTTGAGCTTGATTGATAGCATTCACGAAAAAAAGTTGACAAGCTTTGTGTTTGTCGGCGGGGCCTGTGGGTAAAATTAATGCTGTTTGGTTGGCTTCCCAGTTGGGTTGCACTTGCCAGTTAACATCGATAACTTGACGATTTGCCCAATACCAATCTTGTAAAAAAGAACTTTGTAGACTTTGAACAGTCGGCCCTTGCAATTTTATATGAGTGTCGCGCCAAGGACTGAGACGGCGATTTTTCCCGACGTAATCATTGCCAATATTTAAACCACCAGTAAATGCAATTTCACCATCGACTACTAAAATTTTGCGATGGTTGCGAAAGTTAAGCTGAAAACGATTACCTCTACCTTTGGTGGTATGAAATGCGCTGACTTGAATAAAATTTTGGCGTAGAGAGTTGATATAAGTGCGAGGTAATTTGTTAGAACCAATTTCATCGTAGAGAAAATAAATCCGAATGCCTTGCTGTGCTTTCGCAATTAAAGCGGCTTGAAATTTATGACCTGATTCATCATCATCAACGATGTAAGATTGCAGCAAAATATAGTTTTTCGCCGAGGCGATCGCCCTTAACATTGCTGGATATGTTTGCTGTCCATCAATGAGTAATTCTGCCGCATTACCTGATGTAAAAGCAACGCCTGTAAATGTTTCTGCTAATGGTGCTAGTGATTTTAATTTTTCGGGGATGACAACTTGAAATTTAGTGATTTCTCTATACGCTTTGTGAACTAATTTTTGATGTTCAGAAAAGACTGAACGTAAGGCTTCAGCATAGCCATGAAATTTAGTTCTGCCTAAAATCCAGTATAAAGGTAAAGCCAGCCAGGGAAATGTAACTAACGAAATACTCCAGGCGATCGCACCACGGGAAGAACGCACAGTCATGACTGCATGGGCAGCATGGGCAATTCCCAAGCCATGAACGACAACGGTAGCTGCACTCAAAAAAGTGAGGATGCTAATGTCTACAAGCATCTTTATTTCTTACATATCGACATAACTAAATTCTGCCAGCAATGGCTTGTGATCGGATGAATTAATTTCGTCTAAAACTTTGGCACTGGCGGATTTTTCAGTTAATCCTCGATAAAAAATATAATCTAGGGGTGGTGACAAAAGGAACCTTTTAATCTTCTTACTTTCATGAGGGGCAAATTCTACCGACTTTAACCCTAATTTAGTGACAGCTTTATCTAAAAGTATGGCTCGTTGACGATTCCAAGTATTGAAATCACCAGCAAAAATAATCGGCCCGTGATGCTTGGATAAAGCCAATTCTATTTCATGTAATTGAGTTTTAAATTTGGTTAAATCAACAAAATTAATTAAGTGACTATTAATAGTTAATAGGGTTGTTTGCTGGTGAGCTAAAGCATATTCTGTAATTAATGAAACCTTGGGCGTGTTTACTAAAGGTTCATAGTGTTTAGTAACTATCGCTTTCTTGCTGAGAGGACTAATATTAGCTGCTGTTAAAATCCCTGAATAAGTTTGATGATGGGTATCAATAAAATTCGGTGCATAAGCCCAACTCAATTTGTTAAACCCAATAATTTGTTCCACGCCTACACTCATACGGACTTCTTGACAGAAGATTAAATCAGGTTGGTACTGTCGCAGAATGAGGTAAAAATCTTTAAACCAACTTTTGTCAAAGTTATTTTTAGCAATATTCCAGTTTAAAACCTTAATTGAGTGAGGCTTTAGTTCTGTTTGCAGTTCATGACTGTTACCGAGTGTAGATTCATGGGTTCGGATGAATCGATAAGAGGGAACAAACTGTCTGGCGAAAGAGGCGATGTTTTCTTTGAACTCAGACATGACTCAAATTTACTAAACTTTATCTATGTTAAATTATTCCCTAGTTGCGGATGTTTACGCTAACAAGGTCAATTAATATGGCATTTAGTAATTATAAAAGTATTAGTACAGTCATCAAAAAATTCCAAATTAAATATATCCAGTCTAATTTTATGTCGGAATTAGATTTTCCTGTTCCCCCATCTTTCCAAGAAGAGTTAGATTTACTATTTATAGATGGAGTTATAGATAATTCTGAAGATGCTATTTGTGAAAATCTGATCTATCCAGTTTTAAAAGAAGTTTGGAAACCTTACCGGAGTAAATTAACACTTTGGAGCCATGAAACATTGACTTATGACGAAGATTTATCAGGAGTTCCAGATTATACAGTCACCCAGCGAAATCCTCTAGGAACAGTTGTATTTGATAAACCCTATTTTCTGACAGTAGAAGCTAAACAAGACAAATTTGAAGAAGGTTGGGGACAGTGTTTAGCTGAGATGATTGCAGTCCAAAGAATTAACGATGATTTTGTCAGCGATATTTTTGGAATTGTGACGAACGGCAAAGTATGGCAATTTGGCAAGTTGTCTGCTGATGTGTTTACTCGGAATAAAGATTTGTATGTTATTCAAGATTTAGATAAATTGTTTGCAGCAGTTAATTATATTTTTCAACAATGTGAATTAAAAACAAAGCCTGCCTAGCTTATCTACAACGGCAAAGCCAAACGCAGGCTAATTATATGCTTATTTGAGCTTCATTGTAGGAGCGATCGCTGGCTATGGACTCTCCTGTGCCGCCACCCGGACAGACTCTCCCCTTCAGCTATATAAGTGAGTTAGATATGATGCAATATGAAGAATAAGAGGACGAATAGGTGTTACATAACAGTCTTGCTATCGCAATCCTCAATAATTTTAGAACATCTTTATTTCTTGTCCTCTTTGTTCCTGGATGATGGAAAATTTTGTTAATTGGAAGTCTTCTCAATCAAAAATGCTATCCTTCTGTAGCAATTAAGTATTGTGAACTCTCCCAATCATTCTATTAATCCACTCTGACACGAAAACGTACAAAACCGAAATTACTACCTGCTGTATAGTTGAGAGTGCCGAAATTCACAACTACTGCTCCTGTGGGATTAGTTTGATTAGGACACACATTATTGGCACTTAAAGGAGCTAAAGGCGAGAAAAAGCTACCATTATCGCTATCCGCAGCATTAGTTCTGGGTGTAGTTGTGTTAGCTAAATTCACTAAAATTCCACTAGCGGAAGCAAAGCTGTTACTAATAAATGTTGTACCTGTAGGGATAGGGTCACAAAATCTGGCGTTTTGTATTGGCTGGTTGCCATCGGCGAGAAAGTAAATTGTATATTCAACTTCATCGCCACTTTGTAAGGTGAATTGCGAACTCAGGTTAATAATTCCTACTGGGGAAAGTTGAGACCAACCTGCGGCGTTATCGTTTTGGTCATTAGGATCATCAATAAAACTCCCAAAGTTAACACCACTCAAAGGCAAACCATTTCTGACAACATTGGTAATTCGTTTCACACCCCGCAACCTTAAAATTGGAGTTGGAACAAAAGAACCCACCGCTACTTCCTCTCCTACTGTTGCGGGGTCGTAAGTAACGCTAGTTGTGCCATTTGTTGTGGTTCGAGTGGGGTCAAGATAGGTTGCAGTTGCACCATTGTTATAAACTCCATCAGGCACAGTTGCAGCCACATCGGTAGTAAAGGTAATCTGCACACTTGCACCACCGGGTATGTTGAAGCTACCAAAATTCAGCGTTGTTGCACCAGCAGTTGGGTTAGTCACACTAGTACGTGTTGCACCGCCATTCAAAGTCACGGTAGGAGTAACTGAACCATCAAAACTAAAACCACTAGGCAAAGGATCAGTAATATCAATATTGGTAGCAGTTGCTCGGTTAGCAGCATTGGCAACAGTTATGGTATAAGTTGCCTTACCGGGCTTGATAATTGGCCCTGGCGTGCTGGTGGTTTTTGTAATAGTTAGTTGAGGAATACATTGTGCGCCAGAACTGGCACCAGGGATAGTACCAACACCTTGGCTGATACCACCTGTACCTGCGGTAGCACCAAAATAAGGGTCAGCAGGATCAACGGGGTCTTTTGCTGTACCACTCTGCCCACCTGTAACGTTAACACTAGCACCAGAACTAGTAAAAACAACTCCACCACCGCCTCCACCACCAGGGCCATGAGCGCCATCAAATGGTTGACTTGCACTGCTGAATCTGACATTACCACCGTTACCACCTCTGGCATTTACATTTAAACCAGTAAGGTTATTATTGGCAGACATCACCACCACACTACCACCCGCACCACCTCCGCCAGTACCATCTTGACGGACATCAAAGGCAGTGGCTCCATTAGCATTGATAGTACCAGTACCACTGACACTGCCAGTACGAATCAATACCATACCGCCACCAGCAGCACCACTACTAGCAATACCATTGGTCGGAACACCTATAGTTGCGCTAGTTGCCTGATTTGTTGTACCAGCACCACCTCCACCACCCAAGACAACACGACTGCTGGTAGCAGGAAAGTTAGCGCCACCAAAACCACCAATAAATAACCCAGATGTCCAAGAACGACCGCCTAGACCGCCCGAACCTCCATTACTACCGCCGCCACCACCGGAGTTTTGCTCGTTGGTAGATGGTCTACCATCGGTACTACCGCCACCAGCGTTACCAGGTGCGCCACGGCCGTAACTCCCACCAGGATAGCCTTCAACACCAGTGTCAATGGCTGAGATGGTGGCTGAATTCAGTACATACTGAGGTGTGCCAGCAGTACCTTCCCCTTTAGAACCGTTGGCATTAGTAGTGGATAAAGTAACATAATCTGTAAGACTACCAGTAGTATCACCACGTAGTTGGCGACCTGCGCCGCCACGGAAACCAATACCACTCACATCTACCGTGGCGCTGGCTAAATTCAAGTTACCTGCAACGTCATAAATTAAAATTCCGCCTGAAGCACCGTTCCAAGGTGCGGCGGTGAGGCTAGAACTCATGGTGGCACTGGAATATTGGGGTACGCGAATTACTTGATAGGTTCTTTGTCCTTGAGTTCCGAATGGGGTATTACTATAGGAATTAATTAATCCTCCGCCATTGATGCCTTGAATGGGGATGGAACTGCCAGATATTGGCCCGGTAGCGACAACATATTCGTAATTACCTGCGGTGAAGTTGGCATTGTTGAGGTTGCCACTAGCGCCTGTGGTGGCGGGAGTAAGGTTAACATTGCTATTATTGCCACCACCAGAAACTCCATTACCGTAACTATCTGTGTTGCTGGAGTTAATATCTGCGCCTTGCATTTGGATGATGAGCAACAAGTCACCTGCTGTAATGGGGGTGGTAGAACCGTTGGGGTTAATTGCACCGACAGGAATTGAGGTTGAACCTGCGGCAACGGTTGTATTTGTCGCACCAGGGTAGTAAGTGTTGATGATGCCGCCTAAACTGCTGGGGCCGTCTTTGCCAGGGGTGGCACATAATTGGGGTGTGACTTGGGCTGTGGCTGGTGTTTGGGTGAGTAATATTAGGCTTTGATAGCTGAGGGTAGTGAGGATGAGGGTGACGCTACGGATAAGTTTTAGGAGATGGTTGTGAGAATGGTGGGGTTTTAGCATTTTGAATAAACCGCAAAGGACACAAAGGTATAAGAGTTTAAGAGGGTTTTTGCGTAAGTTTTGAATTAGTTAAGAAGTTGGTTCTATTTGTAAGTCTTTCTCTTGTTCTTCAAGGATGATTTCTAGCCCTCTGGTATCTTTGAAAATTATTTCTACTCTTCTATCTCTGGCTGTATCGATGACGGTGTTACCGGAGGTTCTGCGTTGTTTTTCGCCTCTTGAGCGAATGGTCATTCTTTCGGCGGCAATGCCTTGTTTTAGTAGGTAATTTCTGGCGGATATGGCGCGGCGTTTGCCTAGGTCTAAGTTGTAGGCATCACTGGCGCGGATATCGGTATGACCTTCAATTTCAATGACAATGAAGGGATATTGTTGTAAGACTTGGGCAACTTGGTTAAGAACTGTGCTGCTTTCTTGGCTGATGAAGTCTTTGTCTAAGGCAAAGTGAATGATACGTGGGACTTTCAGCCGGATGGGTTCTGGTTTTGGTTCGGGTTGTGGGGTTGGTTCAGGTTGTGGGGGTGCGCTGACACATTTGGGCGGTGGGGAATTTTTTACGGGAGAAGGTGAGTTATTTTTTGTAGAGGGGTCTGTGATGACTGCGTTATAGGCTGGTTCGGATGTACCGTATTTGAGATGGGTAGCGATCGCACTTATTCTCTCCCCAGACCGCAAACCTGTTAAACTAACGCTAAAGTTACCTTTTTCATCAGTAGTCAAGGTTGTGAGTGGTTCACTCAAGGGGCCATATTTCTCTTCTCCCTGAACTCGATATATCTGCACTTGAGTGTTAGGGTCGGCTTGACCGCTAATTAAGGCTTGACCGTTCACTAGCAATAACTGGGAACTGGCAAACTCTGGTGCGTTTATCGCGCCATTGGCTGTTTCGAGTCTGCGGTTGGGACTGTTACGTTTGGGGTTGGGGCCGTCTCCTCGTTGAAAGTCGCTGATATTTAGTTGTTGTTGGGTGTTGAGGTCTATACTTAAACCTTCTAAGTCGCTAAATTGATTATTTTGGATAATGTTAGCGATCGCGCTCCCAAAACCACTACCATAAGTACCAAATGCTGTCACTGCTACTCCCGGCCCGGTTTGGTGGCGAATTTCGTTATCGCTGACTTGATTTTCGTTCCCCATTAAGTAAACTGCGGCGCGGCGCAAACGTCTACCGTTAAAGGTGATGCGGTTATCATAAATTTTGACGTTACCTGTGGGCTTGAATAAATAAACACCAGCCCCATCGTTACCGCAAATTAAATTTCCTTGGAGTTGGGAATTGGCAATTACACCTTCTAACCTCACAGCATCAGGCATTCCGGCTATACCGTTACCAACAATGATGTTTTCTGTCATTAAGGTGTTTTCAGCCCGCACAGATGTAATAATTGCACTACCTTCATGGTAAGAAATACGGTTGCGGCGAATTGTTGTCCCGGTGCTGTTAAAAACGTAGATACCAAAGGCTGAGGTTTTCTCTGGCATTTTTTCATCTGGGGTAATACCTAACCAGTTGTTTTCAATTACCACACCTTTGGGGGGAATGTCTTTGTCTCCAAAGGGAAAGTTACTGTTTGGTGGTTGTTGCTGTTTGGTATTGGGAGGCGGTAAGCGATGGGAAATAAAAATGTCGGCTGGTGGTGTGGTTAAGGTTGCGCCTTGGTTCAGAGAACGGAAACCGTAGATACTTAAACCGCGAATCTGCACATTATCGGCGACGACTGTAAAACCACGCAATATCTCTTGGTTGGTGGCGGGGGTGATGGTGACTATTGGTTGAGGGATGGCAATTTCCGCAGTTGCAGAACGGGAAGCATCGTAACCGGGTTGGCTAGTACCGTCTATGATTAATTTTGGTGTGGCTAGGGGTGGTAATTCCTGTTGTAGTTGGATGGTGGTTTGATTTGGCGGTAAGTTAAATTCAATTCGCGGGTTGTCGTTGCTGGGTTGTACTTGTGATTTTTCTTGGTTACTCAGTTTTTCTACGGGGAGATTACCGTTTACTAAGGCAATGGCTTCGCGTAAGGTGAGTTTGTCGTCTGGTTGTATTTGTCCGTCTTGGTTACTGTTGACTATGATTCGTAAGGCTGTGGGGGATGATTGAGCGATCGCAATTTGGGGGATGATTACAAGTAAGATAGAAACGAACCGCAAAGGGCGCAAAGGACACGAAGGAAGAGGAAGAAGAGAGGGTTTTAGGGAATTAAGGGGATTTTTTGGTATCATTGCTCTCTAAGGCTACTGGTTGAATTACTGACTCTTGCTGTTGTGGTGGTACTACTTTTTGCCTACCGAAACCACCAAAAAGCTCGTTGAGTTTAAAGCTAATGTTTAAATAGGGGCCGCCTGCGGAGCGATAACCGCTAAAATCTCGGTCATCTGCGCTCCCGAAGGCGTAACCTACACCAATTCTTAAATCTGGTGTTAAATGATACCCACCTTCGATAGCTAAACCAAATTCGTTGAAGCCTTGTTCTGGTTGACCTAGCCAACGTCCTTCGACGGCTAAATCTGTGCGGTAGCCTAGTTGGTAAGTTGTGCGTAACTGTGCTAGGTGAACGCTGCTATGGTTGGTAAAATCTTCGGATAGGGAGGTAGAACTGCTGCGGAAGGCGTATTTACCATACAATTCCCATTGCCAGTTGGGTGCATAAATCGCTTCGGCTGAGAAAATATGATCTATGGAACCGTTACCGCTACCAGCTAATAAGGTATCTGGTGTGGTGGCGGGGTTTTGGCGATATTCATACCCTAATAAAGCGTTGAATTTATCGTCGTTGGGGTCACGGTAAGCTAAACCGACGCGCAGATTTGCGGTGTCTCCTAGTCCTTGCAAGAGTTGGTTTGCGCCGCCTGCTTGTTGATAGCGTACCGCCGCAGTTAAAGCTGGGGACAGTTTACCGGATGCGGCGGCGGAAATTACTGTATGATTGCCTTCGCTGCCGCTACGATGTTCTAATCTGGCGTTGGCTTGGAAGTTGGGGTTATCGGTGTAATCTAAGCCGATGCTGTAAACATCACCTGCAAACAAACCTAATGAGGAAGCAGTTTGTCCGACTGCGTAAGGTTGAGCAAATCTGATACCTGTGGTGGAATCCCCAAAAATATCTTTGAAGATGTGTTCGTAACCGAGGCTTAACTTTAATCCTGGTGCGAGGCGGATACCGTGATTGAGGGATACGGAACCTTGGTCAGTCATTCCATCCGCACCGCCTAAAATTGAGTAACGACCTCTGACGGTGGTATCTGGAGAAAATTTGTGTTCGACAATTGTATCTAGACTGGTGATGCTATTGCCTTGTAATAACCCACCTTCATAAAATTGGTGTGCTAGTCGCATACTTACGCCAGGATACAATGCCCAATCTAAGCCGAATGTGGTGCGGTTGGGATAGAGTGGGTCGCTTTTACCTAAGTTGAGTTCGTTTTGCGCGTGAAATGTGAGTGATTCGGATAAGGGAACGTCAAGACGAGAGACTAACTGGCTGGCGTTTCCGTTGAATTGGTTAGTAATGCGGTCTTCGCGGGAACGGTTGACGTATTCCAGACTTAAATCTGATTGACCGATTTTTTGTTGAATACCTGCGCGAATAGTGGTGAGGGAATTATTAATTTTGCTTCCTGGTGCGGCTTGAGGTTGGGGGTTGAATAAGTCAATTAATTGGGTACGTTCGGCTGGGGCGATACCAAAATTGTCTTCGCGATCGTACCCTAAACTAAAGCTGGTGGTTTGTCCCAGTTTTCCAGTTAAGGCTGCACCGTAGCGAGTTTGTCCTGGTGTGAAACTCCAAGTGGCGTTATTGGCAAAGTTCTCGGTGACAGAACGATAGTAAGCTTGTCCTTGGAAGTTTTTGCCAAGATTCGCACTGGCTTCTAAACGGTACGCAGAACCACTGACGTTACCAAAGGCGAGGGTATTATGGCGAGAGTGTGCATATTCACCGATAATTTGCCCAGAATTGCCTAAAGGTGCAAAGAAATCAAATCCGTATAGTTCAAAATCTTGCTGTCCTTGGTCTTCTCTGAGGTAACTGGCACCGATAAATGGATGTCCGTTGGGACTATTTACGGTGTCGGAATTTCTCAGGTTATATTGCAGTCGTCCGGCGTAAAGTTTGCTGTCTTCTCCCGCGTCGTTTTGATAGGTAACAACGATGCGGCGTACTAAAGTTTTACCAAAGGGATTTAATTCTGTGGCGACAATGGGACGACGGAATAATAATGTACCGCGATCGTAATCTATTTCATAGTCAGAGCCACGAGATAAAGCTTTACGTTCCAACGCTGTACCGGGACGGTTGATTTCTTCCGCTTCGATAAAGACGTTTTCACTACCAGGAATAACTAAGCGGCGAGAGAGGAAGTAGTAACCACTGGTTCCGTTGGGGGTAATTGCATCGCGTTGGAAGCCTTGAATATTGTTGGCGTACAAGGCTGTTAGTTGCAGGTTGCCAAAGTTGTAATTACCTTTGAAGCCGTGCAGTTGTCTGGTGGTAGCTGTATATAACTGGGATGATCTGGCAAACTCTTCAGTGCTGTAGTCACCCCACATAAAATAGTCTGATTCTGCACCTCGGATATCTGGCGTGCGTTCAATGCGAGCATACACACTATCTGTAGAAGGTGCAGTGTTAGTAAAGCTAGAACTATCACCATATACGGGATAGTCTTTTTCACAAGATTGAATACCACCAAACAGGCGGTTATCTCCGTTACAGTCTTGATTTAGGGGACGTTTGCTATTAAATGCGCCTGTAAATAACCAATCTCCAACTTTACCTGTGGCGAAGACTGCTGCATCTACATCTACACTTGTGCGACCGATTTTATCAGGGTTGAGATAGTCGCGGAAACTACCTCGGTAATCCGTACCACCTGCGCCAATCCTCACGTTAATGCTACCCGTGGCTAAGGAAGGACGCAAGTTGGTAATAAATTCTACATTGGTATAAGCTTCAATCTCTGCATCTTGATTAATAGCCGCCCGAATTTTCACGTTTTGGGCAATTAAACCTGCTTGGAGTGTGGCTGTAAACTCACCTTTACGCGCGAGTACCTGAAACCCTGGCGCATCTTTATCTTGATCTGCACCGACAAATTGACCTGCACTAGCTGTTAAGGTGACAGGAGTATCTTCGGTGATGATTTCGCCTTTTTCGTCGGTAATTTTACCTTCTAAGGTGATGAGAGAACGTCCATCGGCGGGGATTCTCGGTTCTTGGCTGGGTGCGATCGCAATTTTTTTCTGTACCTCTTCAACCGTGACTTTCACACTGATTGATTTACCATCAGCACCTTGAGCCGTAATAGTATTTTCACCTTTATTTAATGGCACGTTATACCAAATTAAGGTGTTTAACTGTTGTGCTTCGTCTTTATGCAAGTATTGGGAAATAGCCGCATCTATGGGTTTTCCATTCAATGTCACCGTGACTTGGTTATCAGGGTGATATTGAACTCCCAAGTTAGTCGTTTTAGCAGTCGTTACGCCTGCAACTGGTGTGATAATCCGAATTTCTGAATCAATAGAAGTTGCGGCTGTTTCTGGTGTCTGCTTGGTTTCGGCTTTCTCTCCAGCAGCCAACGCATCTATATGATCTGAGGAAATCTTCGCCTGATTGACTTCTGTGTTTTCTCCAGATGTGAAAGAGTCTATTTGATCTGAAGTGACTAACTTATCCGGTTGGCTTGGTCTTGGTGGCGAGAAAACAGCTTCGATATCATCTTCTACAGGTGCAATTAACTCTGGAACATTAGGAGATTCAACTTTTTGTTGTGTTTGTGGTGGTGTTTGTGCAGTCGCCGCCGCAACTGGGAGGATAGGAAAGGCACTACAAATGCTTAATAATGTTAAGTCACGTTTTCTAGCACTAATCTGCGTCATCTTAATTACGTCCTTCCCCTGATGCTGGTGTGACTGCAAAATTCATCCGTCCCATGCTTCTGGGTGCGAGTCGGACGAGGCGCGATTGGCTATTTTTTTCGATGTTGTAGAGGTTGGGTGCAAGACTATATCCGGGTAGGCTAGTTAAGTCTAAAGTTCCAGTCCGATTACCAGCAATCACGTTAGCGAGAGAAAACATCCCATTAGCATCGGTAAGGATGCGGTTCCCGTCATCCATATAAATTACGGCGTTGGGTATCCCTGGTTCTCCTGGTTGCTGTTCGCCGTCAAAGTTTTTATCAATAAAGACTCGTCCAATTAAAGTTGCACAGTCGGAGATAATACCAGGACGAATCTTAAGTAAGTGGCTGGCTGTGTTACTGCGGATGCTACCTGCGGCGGCGACGGCTAAATTTTTCCCGGTTCCGCGAACAGCATCAGGTGTGACTGTGACTGCATAGACAACATTCATCGTTCCCTGTGCAGGGATAGTACCAGCGTAGTTGATAGTTACTGTGCGGTTATCTCGGCTACTGGATACAGTGACAGGTGTGGTGCTGTTATTGCTGGTTAAAGATACTTGCAGCGATCGCATCTCGAAATTCAAGCCGAGGGGTAGAGTATCAGTCAGGGTAATGTTGCTGGCGGGAGAGTTACCAGTGTTGCGGATAACCAACCGATAAACCACAGTATCACCTGGTTCTACGGCGATGCGATCGGCAGTTTTGACAATCTCTAATGCAGTTGCACCTCTAGTAAAAAACACGGTATTAGAAGTAATAGGCTGAATATTGTCGCCTCCCAACACGGCTGTATTCGTAGTTTCTTCAGCAATTACGGCTGTAATTCCCAGTGAAAAAAATCCAGGTAGAAGCAGAAGCAGAATCATCTTTTTCTGCTTCGAGTCTTTGATCAACTTCATAGCTAAATTAAAAAATGTATTTTTCCCTTAAAAGCATCAAAATGAGGAGAATTTATGATTGAAAATAACTAATCATGATTATTTAAAACACCCTTGTTAAACTCAAAATTAATATGTGATTTGAATACTATGCTCTTCTGTCCAGTATTTTTTCTATCCAGATGTTTTTGATAATCAATACATAAAATTTATATTCTTCGGTTTTGATGATAAGTTTGCAAATTGCCATTGAAGTAAAGATGTAATTCCAAATAGTCTGTCAGGCTAAAGGTTTAAAACTATCTAAGTCAAGTCTGATTTAACTCGCGCCGATGAATTTAGATGGTATAGCCGTGATTTTAATCATGCGGTATTCATTCCACAAGTTCATTTATCAATGAGAGTAAATCCCATAATTAAAATCACCCTCAGAAAATATTTGGTTATACGTCTGCTGCTGTTCCAGCAAAATAAGATGCTTAAGACTGTTATGGGTTTTTAGGTAAATGCTTTCAGAATACAGTTAGGTAGATGCGGCGACTTACTTAAAACAAATATAACTACCATGATATTAAATGGCAATTAATTTACAGGAAAATCATTCTTGGCTAATCAACACAACAAAATTTTTAACTGTCAATGTAGATACCACGAGATTGATTAACTAAATTTTGATGAATTTTTGAGATTTTTCCTAGTATTTACTGTCTAAATCAATCAACCGAAAATATTTTTGTTTCCAAAATAGTAATTATACGGGTATAGAAAAATATAAGTTTATAGAGAAATTGACTATTTACTCAATGTTGATGGCTGATAAATTTTCTGAGGCAGACAACAGTCCCAAAATTTTTAGCTAGTAATCAAACCATTTTTTATCAGAAATAAATTTAAATATTTGATAAAAAATGAACAAGAGGAAGTAAATATTTCAGCATCTGATCATACTTAAAAATTAAATATCATTCACTGATTCTTAAATATATCTAAGTAAAACCACCCTAGTTGTTTTGGGAATAAACAGCGAAAGTAAGTATTAACAAGTAAATAAATATTCATTCGACTCATTTTTTAAGTAGTTAAACATTATTACTATAGGACTCATATTTGATTTCTGAAAAAATCAGTACACCCAAATCAGGCTTCTTTCCTACTCCCTACTCCCTGCCAATACAACTAGATTCAGGAATCAAACCATATTCTTATATTCATCAGGAAATACTACCATGTTAGAGTTAACCCTTAAAGATAAAAAATCATCTAATTCTCAAGCAACACTTGAGAAAATGCTTCAAAATTCTGAATATACCCCAAGAAAATCACAAAAACAAACTTTTTCTTCCTTACAAATTGCTGATGTTATTGGCAGAGCTTTTATTATTGCGTATAAAGAACAAACTAATTTACTGCAAACATCTTTGATTAATGAAGGTTTACAGTGTGAAGTCCTCCGACAGAAGCACCAACCACAATATAAAAACTTTTCTCCTAGTTATCTCTGTTTACTCAATCATTTAAGAGCTTGGCAAATAGCAGCCAGGGAAACTCAACCCACTTTAATTGTTGAGGCCGATTTTGTTCCCGTTGTGGGGTTTGGCAAACTTCCTCTACCTTTCAACCCGAATCAAACTGATGTAGGTATGTGTTGGCTATATACTTGCGCTTCTCAAGTATATAGTGTTTCTGCTGATGGCTATGCAGAAGGGTTTTCTGTATCAACAGTTGCCTACATTGTTACTCCCCAAGGAGCAGCAAAATTAATTAATTTTGCTGAAGAACTTATGAAAAGCTTGGAGCCTAATGCTTATTCTACTTGGGATACTTATCTTGATAATTTTCTTCGTCGTCACCAGTTGAAAAACTACATTCCTTTCCGCAACTATGGTGAGCATGGCGGTTTACCTAATTTAGAACATTCTCGTCATGGATTAAGTAAAACTCATAGAGCAGATGTGCTATACAATCAGCTTGCTTTTATGCCGATGTATGCTACAAATCATGGCGTAGATTATTTCACTTTTTTCTCTGTAAGGATACAAGCCAGAATAAAGGGAATAGGAAGGTTACTAACAGGTAAATTTCTCCGCTTACCAATTCTCAAACGTTCTACAGTTCCTGCTAGGTTGGCTAATTTTGCAATTCGTAGACAATTTTTTCTTTCTATCTAGAGTTTGTGGAATACTTTTTAGTTCAGGGGAAAAATGTAGCAGTATGATGTGACAGAAAGTATATAAATAGTTTATTAGTATTACTATAAATAGTTTTAAATAATGGCTTTGTACGTAGGATGTGTTAGCGACAGCGTAACGCATCTACAACCAAGTTTTAGGTGCGTTACGGCTTATGCCTAACACACCCTACTGGATTGTCTAGACTAGAATAGTGCATTAGATTGAAAAAATTAACCGCAGGTGAACTGGTATCAACAATTAAGCCAAGGTAAATCTTACCTTGGCTTAATTAATTATTCGGCGGGGGATTCTTCTGAGACTGGTTCTGAGTCTGTTTCTGGTTCTGGTTTAATCACTGGGGGTTTCACTGGTTTCGGCCCACGCGCTAATGCAGGATTAACTGGCGGTTTAATTTCTTCCTTCGCTGTACCTTTTTTTCTTTTACCAGAGGAGCGATTATCTCTAGAATTTGAGCGTTTTGGATAAGATTCAATAGAAGGCGCAGAATCAGAATTTTCTGAATTGTTTTCGGTATTAGCTTGGGCTTGACGTTCCGATTTCTTAATTGGGCGTTCTACCATTGTTAATTGTTAAAAATTTACTTGTATGGTGCATCGGTTTGATCATTATCGAACTGATGATCAGGACTTTTTCTGGGTGTTGTTGTGACTTAAAATTAACTAAGTATAAATACTTAAATACTTTTAATTTTGAAAGACACCTTACAATATTAGCGCATGGGTGCAGGCTGTGTTAACGCAGTAATCTACGATCCAGCCTTAAACTCATCATATAGCAGAAGGCAGGAGGAAAAATCTTACTATTCCTGCATTCACGCTTTCAAATTGTCCTAACATGTCTCAATACGGTTCAGTTAAGATAATAGTAGGTTGGGTGTAGGGATAGCGTAACCCAACAAAGTATGCGTGAATGTTGGGTTCCGTTCCTCCACCCAACCTACACCTACTGCTATAAATGCCAAAAATGACTTACTGTCCTAGTGCGATCGCATTATCTAAACCCACTGGACGTAATCGATAAAAAATGCTTTTGTCAAACTGCACACGTTCAAAGGATTGATGCAGATTGATTGTAGTTTCACCGCTACCCAGAAATAAGTAACCATCTGGGTTTAATTGCTGTCTAACTTTGGTGAGTAAATTTTTCTTAGTATTGATATCAAAATAAATTAAAACATTCCGCAGCATAATAATATCTATCTGGGGTAAAACTGCCCAAGGATGCACCAAATTCATCTGCCGAAATTCGATTTTCTGCCGAATTTCATCTTGGATTTGCCATTCATTATCTAATAATTTAAAATACCGATCGCGCAAATTTTTCGGCAGCCCACGTTTAATTTCTAATTGGTTATAACGCCCAGCTTTCGCCCGTTCTAAGACTTTACCAGAAAAGTCACTAGCGATAATTTTAACAGACCAATTAGCTAATAAAGGAAAGTATTCTCGCAGGAGAATAGCAATACTATAAGGTTCTTGTCCATGCGAGCAAGCCGCACACCAAATATTCAGCGATCGCTCAATGCGTCGTTTTTTAATTAACTCTGGCAATACCAATTGTTTCAAAGCTTCAAAGGGATAGGTATCGCGGAAAAATGAAGTTTCGTTAGTAACTAATGCTTCAATTGCTTGGATATGTAAATCACTCACAGGCTGATGCCGCAAATGAGCAATTAATTCAGTAATAGTCTCAAATCCTGCCGCTTCAGCAATTGGCTGCAAATGTAATTCCGCTAAATAAGTTTTATCGCCATCTAAAACTACGGCTGAATGCTGATGAACTAATTGCCGTAAATAGTCAAAATCCCCAGTATTGATCCTCATTGTCTGTTTCATAACAGACCTGACCTGGGAACAGAATTGACACGCTGGATAATTTCATCTGCCATTTGTTCAAGGGGAACAACTTGATTTGCCAGTCCAGCATTCACCACAAAACCGGGCATTCCCCAAACCACACTACTAGCTTCGTCTTGGGCTAGTACTTGTCCGCCAAATTCTCGGATACACTGACAGCCATGTAAGCCATCTTGACCCATACCTGTCAGCATAACTGCGATCGCACCTGCACCGTAAACTTGGGCAACTGAACGCAATAAGACATCCACTGAAGGGCGACAGGAATTTTCTGGGGGTGCTTGATGAATGGCTAAACGCACCTTTGTTCCCTCCCGTTGCACAATCAGATGGAAATCTCCTGGTGCTAACCATACCTGGCCAGCAGCTAATTCCACACCATCAACTCCTTCCCTGACAGGAAGTTGACACTTAGAAGATAATCTTTCAGCTAGTAACTTTGTAAACATCGGTGGCATGTGCTGGACAATCAAAATTGGAACTGGAAAATCGGCAGATATCTTACTCAGTAATTCAGCTAGTGCATTCGGCCCTCCGGTTGAAACTCCAATTGCTACCACATTTACTGGTGCTTTTTTGCTAGGGATGGGCAGAACAACACCAGAACTTTGATGAGTCGGGGATAATGCCGCCATTCTTGCGCCAAATAACTTAATTTTGGGAATTAATTCTTGGCGGATATGTTCATTGGCAGCCTCCACACTCCCCAGATTACTGGGTTTGGTGGCATAATCTGAAGCACCCAAAGAAAGAGCTTCTAAAGTAGCAGCCGCACCAGCGTATGTGGAGGTGCTGAACATAATTACTGGTAGGTGGGGATATATTGGACGGAGGGCGGACAGAGTTTCTAAACCGTTCATATCGGGCATTTCCACATCTAAGAGAATAACATCAGGGTTGACTTGCGGAATTCTGCCCAAGGCAATGCGACCATTCGCCGCCACTCCCACTACCTCTAATTGCGGATCACTGGATAAAATTTTACTGACGCGACTGCGAACCAATACCGCATCATCCACAACTAATACCCGAATTTTTGGCATGGTGTAGTTTTAAGAACAAGAGTTTAATGTTTTACGCATAGGCACAAAGATTTCTGTTTTACCTATCAGACAATGAACAAGATTTGGGGGAGAATCCCCCAAACCCCCTCCAAAATCATTTTTTAGTTTTTTGTTGAGTCATTATTTGTTGGTTTTGTTTTAATTTAGTTTTCTTATCTGAAGTGTATTGCAGTATAAACCCTTACTCCCCACTCCCCACTCCCTACTCCCCACTCCCCACTCCCCACTCCCTTCAATACTTAAACTGCGTGACAATTTTTTGCAAATCTACAGCCATCCGGGCTAATTCGTTGGCGGCGGCGGAAGTGTTACTGGCTCCAATGGTGGTGGTTTGAGCATTCAGGGCGACAATGCCGATACTTTTGGCAATATCTGTGGTGCCTTTGGCGGCTTCGGCTATGTTGCGGGCAATTTCGTTGGTGGTTGCTGTTTGTTCTTCTATAGCACTGGCAATGGTGCTTTGTAGGTCATTAATTTGCTGGATAATCTCAGTAATTTGACTGATGGCTGTCATTGCCCCTTTGGTATCAGTTTGAATGGCTTCAATGCGTTGACTAATATCTTCAGTGGCGCTGGCGGTTTGTTTGGCGAGTTCTTTGACTTCGTTGGCGACGACGGCAAATCCTCTCCCTGCATCCCCGGCTCTAGCGGCTTCGATGGTGGCGTTGAGTGCGAGTAAGTTGGTTTGCTGGGCAATGGATGTAATAACTTTAATGACTTTACCAATTTCAATACTACTTTGACCGAGCTTATCTATTGTCTCATTGGTGCGATCGGCGGTTTTAACGGCTTGGTTGGCGACTTTTGCACCTTCAGCAACGGTTTTGGCAATTTCTCGAATGCTGGCATCCATTTCCTCTACTGCTGTCACTACTGTAATGCTATTTTGATTGACTTGTTCGGCTGAGGCGGAGGCGGAAGTTGCTTGTTCGGCGGTTTGTTTGGCGTTTTCTGTCATTTCTTTGCTGACTGCGGTGAGTTCTTCCGCCGAGGATGCAACGGCTGTGGCTACATCTGCCATTTGCTTGATAGAAGAACGCAGACGACTAATCATTTGATTGGCATTTTCCGTGAGCTGCTGAAATTCTCCGGCATTTTCGGCTGCGATGTGCTGGGATAAATTGCCTTGAGTCACCACAAGGGTAACTTCTTGAATACTTTTAATCTGCTCGGAGATATTTGCAGACATTTGATTGATGTTGTTGATTAATTCTTGCCAAGCACCTTTCGCACCTTTGACTACGGCTTGAGAACCTAATTTACCTTCTGTACCAATTTCTGTGGCGATGCGTGCTACTTCGTTGCTGACATTGTGGTTCAAACTCACCCATTCATTAAATACTGTGGCAATTTCACCTAAACCATCATCAGTAACTGCTAAACGGACTGTGAAATCTCCATTTTTGGCGGCTTTGAGTGCGGCTAATAAAGGTTGTAGTTGTATATCTGTGGTGGTTTGATTGTTTTCTGTGGGAGATTTCGAGTTGGCTGTTTTCCCAGTCCGACTTGTCGCCATTGCCAATAGCTCCTAAATAATTTTAACGTTGAGAATTTTTTCAGTGTCAACAACTAACAAAAACCCTGCTGCTAGTGGGTAAGCTCCCGCCAGTATGTCACGCATTTTACCTTTTAAGCTGGCGGGTGGGGGTTGAAAGGTGTTTTCGGGAAACTCTAAGACATCGCCAACATCATCAACCAGTAAACTCACTATCTCATGATCAGAAGATACAACGATATTAAACCCCGGCGATGCTTCTGGTTGAAGGTTCCGCCTAGCAGGTTCACCCATATCTAAGCGTTGTTGCAAATCGATGACAGTAATAATTTGTCCACGCAAGTTAATTAATCCACAAATATCTGGCGGTGTTAAAGGTACAGGAGTTATGGCTTGGGGACGAATGACTTCTTGAACATGGCGCACATCAATGCCAAAGTAAGTTTTATTTAACCAAAAAGTGCAGAGTTGTTGTTCAACCACGATCGCTCACTTGCAACAAATAAGGGTTAACCATGTTAATCACTGCCTCTATATCTAATATTTCTGTGATTTGTCCTTGAATCACAGCACAAAACAAAACTCCTGGTCTACTAGGGATACCTTTAACTGTCAGTGGTTCTTCTACAATATCAAGAATGCGCTCCACAACTAAGCCCACACTTAATCCGGCTTGGGGAGAAACAATCACTAATTGCAGTTTTTCGGTTTCTTTATTCGGGGTTGGCTGCTGACTCGGAAAGATTTTTTGCAGGTCAATTACAGGTAAAATTCTGTCAGCAGTCCGCACTACATCTTGATTACTGACTTTTTCAATGGCAGTAGAGGGAATTTCTTCTAACCGGAAAGCGATCGCCACGGGAATACCCATCAATGCGCCTTGCGGCCCTTGAAATAGTAAAATTAATTGGCGTTCCTCTTGTTCTGTGGAGATGTTTGCATCAGAATTACTGGACAATAGCTGCCGTTTTTCATAAAGTCCAGCCTGTTTTGCCAAATTTACCGCATCAATAATTAATGCGACTCTGCCATCGCCCATAATTGTTGCACCCATAAACACAGATATAGCTTGCAACTGTTTACCTAAAGGTTTAACTACAATATCTTGAATGTCTTCCACTGCATCTACAACTAGTCCAAATTGGTAGTTGTCGGCTTGGATAACTACTAGGGTGAGTGGGGAGTTGGGAGTGGGGAGTGGGGAGGGTTTGATCCCGAATTTCTCACGTATGGGTAGGGGTGTGGGGAGTGTGGGGAGTGTGGGGGGAAAGATTTCTTCACCATCCTCCCACACCTCCCACCCCTCCCTCCCCCCTGGATTTCTCACAAGAGAGAAATCCAGGTTTGATGGGTGTAGGATTTGATGGAGATTAACTAAGGGGATGAGATTTCCTCGCAGGGGGTATACGGGTACGTCGTAAAATGTTTCAATTTGGTTGAGTGCTTGCTCTGGTTCTAGGCGCACTAGTTCTTGCAGGCTGGCTTGGGGGATGGCGTAGCGATTGCCGTTACTATTGACAATTAATGCGGGAATAATTGTTAATGTCAGGGGAATTTTAAGTTGAAATTTAGTTCCTTGTCCTGGCTGACTTTCAATTTCAATACTGCCGTTAATTTTATCAATATTACTTTTGACAATATCCATCCCCACGCCGCGCCCAGAAATGTTTGTTATTTGGGCGGCGGTGGAAAAGCCAGGTAAGAAAATTAAATTAATGGCTGCTGCATCGCTCATTGTCTCAGCTTGTGCAGAGGTAAGTAAACCTAGTTTCTGCGCCCGCATTTTGAGTTGTGTTGGCGATAAACCACGCCCATCATCGCTAATTTCAATGTTGACTTTACTGTTTTCATAACAGGCTTTCAAAGATATCTTACCTGTGGGTGATTTACCAGCAGCATGGCGCTCAGTTGGTGATTCTATGCCATGATCAATACAGTTGCGGACTAAATGGGTTAAGGGGTCTTTAATCGCTTCAATAATGCTTTTATCAACTTCTGTATCGGCTCCTTGAATTTCGACAGCCACTTGTTTACCGTGCGCGATCGCTAAATCTCGAATTACTCTGGGGAATTTTTGCCAAATTGTACTCATCTGTTGCAGGCGAGTTTTCATTACTCCTTCCTGCAATTGGCTAGTAATTAAATTTAGGCGCTGGCAAGTTGCTGTCAAGTTACTATCTTTATACCTCTGGGATAAACCTATGACTTGGTTACGGGTTAAAACCAGTTCCCCGACTAAGTTCATTAGTTGATCTAGTAAACTCACACTTACGCGGATATAAGCTGATTCTGTTCCAGTGATGGTGCTTTCTTCGGTTTCTGGCGATGATGATAATACAGTAATTACCTGTTGATTTTCTTGTAGTTTCGCTAAAGCACAAATAAGTGTAGAATAATCTGCATCACCTTCTTGCTTGGTTGTTTGAATTTGCGATAGCAACTGACGGATGCTATCTACGGTTTGGAGTAAAGCAGTAATAATTTGTGGTGTGGCTGTAAAGTTGCGATCGCTGTTAACCAATGATTGCTTTGTATCTTCACGCAAATATGAAATTAAACTTTCTCCCGCATGAGCCAGTGATTCTAACTTAGGAAATGGCAAAAAGCCGCAGTTTCCTTTGAGTGTATGAAGTGAGCGATAAATTCTATCTAACGCTGCTCGATTAACAGATGCTTTCTCTAGCTCAATAATATCGCTTTCAATTTGAGTCAAACTTTCATAGCTTTCTAAAAGAAATGCTTCTAGATCCTCGTTGTCAATTTCTGTTAACTCCATTGGATTCAGAGATGATAAACCTATATAGCAATCCTAAATGATTTACAAACATCTATCCCCCTTGTCTCTCTGGAATCCCTGATTTATATCTCAAATAAGATGGCTATATCTTTTGTCTTAATTTTAATATTTTTTAAATCAATAGATATATTTCGCCAGCAAGATGCCCACAGTAGTTAATGCTGAAAAGATAATGATTATCTCTTCCAGCAATTAAATCTAGAGTATGCAATGTCCCCGTTGTCAATCAACGCAAACTACAAAGAATGGTCATCGTAAAAATCGACAATGCTACAAATGTAAACATTGTGGTCGTCAGTTTCTCGAATCTTACCATTCTTGGAGCTATTCAAACGATATCAAGCAACTTTGCTTAAAAATGTATTTCAAGGGGATGAGCCTACGAGAAATTGAACGTGTTACCGAAATTCACCACACAACTGTTTTACACTGGTTACAGCAAGCTCAGTCAACCATAGATTATGTTTCCAAAGCCTAATAAGTTTGACAAAAGTATCCTCAAAGTAGCATTATAGTTTCAGCACTATATGTTGCTTGAGGGTATGTTGATTTTGTTGAAAAAATATAAAATTAATTTATATAAAAATTAAAAATAATTGCAAAACTCTGCGTTTTATTTAACAAGACTTCTAGGCGAAATCACAAATTTACAATAAAGAAATATAAGCAAATAAATTTTTCAGGAACAGGCTGATGAGCTTAGTGTTAATTATTGATGATGCGGCTTTTTCTCGCAGAATGATTCGGAAGTTTCTGCAAGTAGATGGATATGAAATATTAGAAGCCAGTAATGGACGTGAAGGATTAGAAATAGTTCATCAATCTCAGCCTAATTGTGTGTTGGCTGATTTACTAATGCCAGAAATGAACGGGTTTGAATTTCTCCAGGCTTTACAAGATGAAGGCTTAAACATTCCCACAATTATCATTTCCGCAGATATTCAAGAAAGCGCCCGCAATCAAAGTTACAGCTTAGGAGCAGTTAATTTTATTAATAAACCACCCAAAGAACAAGAATTACGCGCAGCAGTACAGCAAGCTATTAAAACCAAGGAATAAATTCCGATGAATGTGACAGCAGATCAACTAGATGCTTTACAAGAATTAATCAATATTGGAGTTGGTCGAGCCGCCAGTTTACTCAATGAAATGGTGGATTCCCACATTCACTTAGAAATTCCTTTTGTAAAAATTTTAACAGCAACGGCAGCTTACCAAGAATTAAATAGCCGATTTAATGATACGAGTTTAGCATCAGTTAAACTAAACTTTACAGGCTCATTTTACGGCACTGCTGGATTAATTTTTCCTACAGAAAGTGCCTCAGCATTAGTGTCAGTTTTGACTGGTGAAGAGCCTGGATCAGATGATTTAGATGCAGTAAAAATTGGCACACTTACTGAGGTTGGTAATATTGTGATTAATGGTGTGATGGGTTCCATTAGTAATGTGTTAAAGCAACACATGAATTACGCTTTGCCTGTATATTTAGAGGATAAGATTGATAATTTATTATTACCTGCTAATGCTAGTGAGGCAACTAAAATTCTACTAGCGCAAGCCCGGTTTACAATTGCACAATTAGAACTGATTGGTGATATTATTTTAATTTTTGAAGTGGGAACATTTGATGCGTTAATCCATGTGATTGACGAAGAAATATCACTATTGGCGGACAATTCCTATTAGGTTGAACAGCACCAAATAAAAACAGTGTGAGCAGATGAACAGAATTGAGCAAGCCCAAGAAAAATATAGCTTGTTAGACCAAATTCCTTTGGGAACTTTTATATTAGATTCGGAACACACCGTTTTATTTTGGAATTGTGCTTTAGAAGAATGGACAAAAATCCCCAGATATCAGATTTTAGGCAACTCAATTAATGATTATTTTCCCCATTTGCATCAACCTCGTTATGCAATTCGCTTAAAGCAAATTTTTGAAGGTGGGCCGCCGACAATTTTTTCTTCACAACTGCATAAATATGTGATTCCTGTAGCCTTACCGCAAGATAAATACCGCATTCAACACACAACCGTAACGTCTGTACCTGCATTAGAAGGTAATGGGTTTTATGCACTGTTTTCGATTCAAGATGTGACTGATTTAACTTTTAGAGTGCAGGAATACAAGCACTTACGAGATCAAGCTTTAGCCTTAGCCGCAGAACGTCAGCAAGCCAAAGAAGCCGCAGAGTCAGCCAACCGCATTAAAGATGAATTTCTCGCTATAGTTTCCCATGAACTGCGATCGCCCCTCAATCCGATTTTGGGTTGGTCAAAGCTACTCCGTAAACGCACCCTCAACGAAGCCGCCAGTCTTCGCGCCTTAGAAACAATCGAACGCAACGCCGAATTGCAGGTGCAACTCATTGATGATTTATTAGATATCTCTCGCATTCTGCGCGGTAAATTATCACTGAATTTAGAAAATGTTAACCTTGCTTCGACCATTGAAGCAGCCTTAGAAACAGTGCAATTGGCCGCAGAAGCCAAATCAATTCAAATTCAACTGCATCTTGATGCCAACATTGGACAAGTAAAAGGTGATAGCAGTCGTTTGCAACAAATTGTTTGGAATTTGTTATCGAACGCTGTCAAATTTACCCCAGATGGCGGCCAAGTGAATGTGTATTTAACCCAAGTAGGTTCCCAAGCCCAAATCCAAGTTCAGGATACAGGTAAAGGTATTAGTGGGGAATTTTTACCATTCGTATTTGAATATTTTCGTCAAGCAGATAGCAGCATTACGCGCAGATCAGGCGGACTAGGGCTAGGCTTGGCAATTGTTCGCCAATTAGTTGAGTTACATGGTGGCAGAGTTTGGGCAGAAAGTCCAGGGGAAGAACAAGGCGCAACATTTACAGTTTGTTTACCAGCCCAGCCAGCAAATCAAGAATTAGTCATAGCCGAAAAAAAATTAGTGGGTAATTCCTATCCCTTTTCTTTGATTTCTCAGCCCCTGGAAGGCATCAAACTGTTAATTGTGGATGACGATGTAGATACAAGGGAATTTATGGCATTTTTTTTGGAACAGCAAGGAGCCATCGTCACCACAGCTGCATCTGCCCATACAGCCTGGGAAGCCATCGCCCAGTCGCCGCCAGATTTACTCTTAAGTGATTTAGGGATGCCCGATGTTGATGGCTATGCGTTGATTCGCAAAGTGCGATCGCTGCCGGCTGATCAAGGTGGTACAATTCCTGCGATCGCCCTTACTGCTTATGCTGCTGAGACAACACAACAACTAGTCTTCGCAGCCGGATTTCAACTGCACATCGCCAAACCCGCCGATCCTGCCAAATTAATCACCGCCATTGCTGGACTAGTTCATAAGTAATAGGACTTATACCAATTCTGTATGAAGATGCACTGAATTAAAGAACGAACCACAAAGGGCGCATAGACGCGATAGCGGCTTCCCGTTCGCGTAGCGTCTCCCTTTGGGAGAAGGGTAGAACACAAAGAAAGAAGAAATATGAAGGTTAAATGCAGACTCACATAGAATTGGTATTACGCAGTGAGTGGTGATTCCGAGAATCTGTGCAGAAACCTTAAAACCTTCTCCTCTGCTTCCTCTGCGGTCTGGATGATAAGTCTTTGACTGGACACGATATAAGTTCCCATCGCACTACCTCTGCCAAAATCTTAAATTAATCCCTCTAGCGCGACGGAAGCGGCGAGTTGGTCTTCTTTTTTGTTGTTTAGTGGATCTTTCACCTACGGTTTCCTCTCCCTCAATTAAACTTTGCGGTAGCTGAGTTCTCGTTTCTTCTTTGCTGCCCCACCAAGCAATAATCCAACCGCCACCAACAGCACCTATTCCCCCTAGTAAAATACTCATTGGTGCTGAATAGCCCAACCACACAAAGCCCAGCAAGAACAATAACCAATATTTCAGCCCCGCATCAATACCATCAGAAGAGGCTATGGTTGGCGCTTGGGGACTAGTTTTACTAGCACTAGTAAGCCAGCCCAAGCTAAATCCACCCAGAATGCCCAAGAAAATACTCAGGGAGGTTGGGGAACCCGTCAATATCAAGATGAACGTTAAAAATGACCCAAAAATTAATTGAGAAATAAAGTCAGGGGTGAAATTAAATAAGTTGTTATTTTTCGCCATGAGTTTACTAAGGGTGTAAAGGTATAGGGGTGTACTTCTCTGCGAGACGCTCCGCGAACGACTGCGCTCAGTAACCAGGGGGTAGGGGTAGGGAGAAAATTTTTACAAATACCTTTTACCCCCTTGCCCTTTAAACCCTTTTCTCGCGCAGAAGTTTTAATTGTGCCTCATTTGCTTGAGTTGTATCCCAAGTATGGACGTAAGGTGTTTCTGCTGCACTAAAAGTTTCCACTTGCTTGAGTTGTGATGCTAATAAATCTACCGTAGCATCAGCAATATCACCAGTACGATGAATGAGACGTTCTCGAATTACTTCTACAGGCGCTGTACAGTGAACAATTTGCAGAGGCAGTTGGTACTGTTGCGCTTGGGAAATAGCTTCTTGTCGCTGTTGTTGTCGGTCATACTTAGCATCTAAAATCACAGTGAAACCTTGATTAGCTAGTATAGTTCCCAAGTTTAACAACCGTGCATAAGTTTTTTGCGTCATTTCCGGCGTATACAAATCATCACCACCCCGTTCCGCCAAAGAAATGCCACCCAAATGCTTCCGCACCGCATCAGAGCGAATATGAATGGCGTTCAATTGTCGCGCCAAATATTTTGCGGTTGTACTCTTCCCTGAACCCGACAAGCCCGACATTAAAATTAGGCTTCCTTGTTTGGGTTGAGTATATTCCCAAGCCAGCTTGTAATATTTGGCGGCGGTTTGTGCTGCTTCTTGTTTAATTTCTGCTGGAACACCAGGATCATCTAATAAAAATGACGTGACTTTCGCCCGGACATAAGACTGTCGGTTTAAATATATTGGTAATACCTCTAAGCCTTCCCAGTCGCCAGTCTGCTCTAGATAGGTATTTAAATAAGCATTACTCAAGTCTGGACGTGCTTGCGCTTCTAAATCCATCACCGCATAAGCAATATCGAACATGACATCGACAAAGCGAAACGGTTCGTTAAACTCTATGCAATCAAATAAGAGAATTTTATCTTGCCATAGACAAATATTCCGCAGGTGTAAGTCGCCATGACATTCTCGAATGCGGTGATTTTGAATTCTTGTGTGGAATAATTCTTGTCTGTCGGCAAAAAATTTATCAGTATAAGCTTTGCTGTCATCAAACTGCTGTTGTGTCTGGGGGCCACCGATATATTTTTCCGTTTGCTCGTAGTTTTCATCAAACGCCGCCCTTATTTGCGGAACTTCGCCAAAACTGCGAATGTAATCATTTGTCTCGGTTTTAGCATGATACTGCGCCACAACACGACCCAATTCTTCTAAATGCGCTTCATTTAACTTGCCTTGGGCAAACAAGTTACTTAATAGTGTTTCTTGGGGAAACTCGCGCATTTTGAGTACATACTCTACAGGCTCACCTGCGCCGCCTAAATGATATTTTTCGCCTTCTTGGGTGATGGGTAAAACTTCCAAATATAATTCAGCCGCGCCCCGTTGATTTAGTCGTAATTCTTCCTGACAAAAATGCTGTCGTTTCTCCAAAGTCGAAAAATTCAAAAACCCAAAATTCACTGGTTTTTTCAGTTTATAGGCATAATCTCCTGTTAACAGCACATAAGAAACGTGGGTTTGGCTGAGTCGAATTGGTTCTGTTACAGGGTGGGGATAAAACTCAGGCTGTAACATCTGCTGAATTAAAGGTGGAAGAGTTACTTCTGTCATATTTTTGTTGGTAGAGGCTAGAGGCTAGGGGCTAGAGGCTAGGGGCTGGGGGCTAGAACGAAGGAAAAAGATATGTTTATGTTTGTGAAAAAACTAACCTCTAATCTCTAACCTCTAAGAGAATGTCTGAAAACTTTTTGGTGTTGTACTTAAGACTTGTAGATCCCCCTAAACCCCCCCTTAAAGAGCTACCGTGTACACACAAGTCAAAAATTTGTAGTATGAAACCCTATCCCGCCTTGAACTAAAGTTCCAGGCTCATAGCCAAAGTCCACTTAAGTGGACTGGAATACATTTTTAGTTGAGTCATCTTCAGATGACTTGCGCTATGAGACTCGGAATTCATTCCGAGGCGGGACAGATACACTACACGAATATTTGTGTGTACACCGTAGCCTTAAAGAGGGGGACTTTAAATCCGGTTGGGGGATCAAGCGCAATATTTAATACTTCTCAGACATCCTCTAGACCCTAATCCCTAGCCTCTAGCCCTTTTTTCATCTTTAGTAGCTTAACAAAAAACCAGGGTTTCACCCCTGGCATCATCAGCAATTATTTCACAGTTAAACTATCTAGAAAAACAAATAATGCAATTGTTCTAGCGTTTTGCACCAGCATAGAAACTCAAGTGATAAGGTGTACCCTTAGCTGGGTGGACTTGAACTTCTTTTAAAACTGTTTTACCAGTCCATTGCAGTTCAGGAATGTTGAGTTCAATTTCGGTTTTGTTCACAGCTGCTTTTTTGAGCAGGCGTTCAACTTCTTTGGCATCAACTACCAAAGAAATAGATTCAGAACCGTTATGTCCGTATAAGTTGGCGGGGATTAAACCAGAACGACGTAAAGCATTTGGCTTACTGCCTTCTGGGCGTTTTTGAGATTCAACTGTCACAGTCATGTTATTTGTCCTTTGTCATTTGTCCTTTGTCATTTGTCCTTTGTCATTTGTCCTTTGTCATTTACTAATGACGAATGACCAATGACGAATGACTAAATACTATGCACTCAGCAAGGAGGCAGGTGTGCCGTCAGCGTGTAGTAATGCACGTTTGGGGCCGTGAATGGGGTCTTCTACAATTATGGTTTGATCGCGGCTTGCGCCTAAAGAGACGATCGCAATTGGGACTTCCATTAATTCTGCTAAGAATTTTAGGTAGTCTAGGGCTTGCTGTGGCAAGTCTTCTAAGGTACGGCAGTCACTTGTAGACTGCTGCCATCCTGGTAAGGTTTTGTAGATGGGGCGACAACGGGCAAACTGACGGGAACTGGTGGGGAAATGTTCGCAGCGTTCGCCATCTATTTCATAGGCGACGCAAACTTGAATTTCCTCTAATTCGTCAAGCACATCAAGTTTGGTGATGGCCATACAATCCATCCCGTTAATGCGGACGGCATAGCGACCAATTACGGCATCAAACCAGCCACATCGCCGCTTACGTCCGGTGGTTGTGCCGAATTCTGCGCCGCGATCGCACAAATGTTCGCCTAAATCTCCATGCAACTCTGTGGGGAAAGGCCCTTCTCCCACACGGGTTGTATAGGCTTTAGATACGCCAATTACCCGATCTATCATTGTCGGCCCTAATCCTGTACCTACGCAAGCTCCACCTGCTACGGGGTTAGAGGAGGTAACATAAGGATAAGTGCCATGATCTAAGTCCAGGAGTGTACCTTGCGCTCCTTCAAACAAGATGTTGCGTCTTCGCAGAATGGCATCGTATATTTTCAACGATGTATCAATTACGTAAGGACGCAAGCGATCGGCATAACCCAAATACTCGTCAATGATTTTTTTTGGGTCTAAAGGCGGCAGGTTGTAAAGTTTTTCTAAAATGACGTTTTTATAATTGATTGTCCACTCTAACTGGTCGCGCAGACCTTCTGAGTCCATCAAATCTAAAACTCTGATGCCTGTACGCTCTGATTTATCAGCATAAGTTGGGCCAATTCCTCGACCGGTTGTCCCGATTTTATGGCTTCCCCGCCGTTCTTCTGATGCCTTGTCAATCAACCGATGGTATGGCATCGTGACATGGGCTGTTTCAGATATCAACAGTTTGGCAGTGGAAATATTGAGTTTTTCTAGTTGGTCGAGTTCTGCAATCAAAACCTGTGGATCAATGACTGTCCCACAGCCAATGATGCACTCGGTATCTGGATACAAAATACCAGAGGGAATCAGGTGGAGTTTAAAAGTTTGGTTCTGAGCTACGATTGTATGCCCAGCATTGACACCCCCTTGGTAACGTACCACTACATCTGCGGAACGGCTGAGTAAGTCGGTGATTTTACCCTTCCCTTCGTCGCCCCACTGAGCACCTATGACAATGACGTTAGCCAAGCGTTTATATTATGAGGTAAAGTTTCCACAAATCGCTATTCTATACATATACAGCTAAATATGTCAAGTCACTCAAGAAACAAACTCTAGGAGTGGTGACTTGTTGCTAATACTGGAAATAATATCGAGTATAAATTCACACGTAATATTTTTGTCAAAAAAAGTGGGTAGCGATCGCACTTTCTCTAGCAGCTTTTACCTATTAATATCATATCTGTTATCTGTCAAATTACTTGTGATGACAAACGTTTAGGCTAGGAGCTATAGGAATACGGTTTGATTCCTGAATCTAGTTGTGTAGGTAGGGAGTAGGAAAGAAGCCTGATCTGGGTGTACCGATTTTTTCTCAGAAATCAAATATGAGTCCTATAGGACTAGAAAAATTTACTTGACTGAGATGAAAACTGCTGTAGTTATCATCCTTAATATCGTTAAGTTTTGACTTAAGACTTCTGTATACAGAAGTCTTAATTGTTCTGTACGGAATTTATTCAAAAATCAAATCAAATTCTGATTGCTTTTCTGCTAGTTATTAACTATAAAATTCGCAATTTTTGCCTAAATTCTAATAATTAACCGTAGCTTTACAGAATCTTACTCTCCGTATAGAGGTTTCTTTTTAATGTTTTTGTTACCATTAATAAAATTTTCTAAAGAAACTACTATGGCTTTACATGCTGAATTACACAGACATTTGGGCGGTTCCGTTGTACCGCGCGTTTTATGGCGATATTTTGAGCGACATTCTACAGAATTAATTTCTCGCTTTCCTAACTACGGGGAGTTTGAAGATTTTTATACCAGACCTCGTAACACTTTAGATGAATATTTGGAATTGCATACTTTAGTGGAAAGTGTGCAAACTGTGGAGACTTTGCCTTACTTTATTTATCGCTTGGTGCGGGGTGCTTATATATTTGAAAATTTGGCTTATCTGGAACTGCGCTATACTCCATACCTACGCACACCAGAACATCTGAGTCAATCACAACGAATTGACAAAATGGCAGAAATTGTCGATGTGGTGGGTAAAGCTAGTCATATTCAAGAATGTCCGATTGTGACGAGTCAAATTCTGTGTATGCACTCGCGCTTGCCGTTTGAGGTGAATAAGGCGATTATTGATTTGGCTGTGGAGAACAGACAATATGTGTGTGGAATAGATGTGGCTGGGGGTGATAGCTATTATGCCGATCGCCTGCAAGAATGGATTAGTTTGTATGATTATGCGCGATCGCAAGGTGTGAACACTACCGGACACCTTTACGAAACCACTGCTGGTTGTTACCCAGAACTTTTACCTTATCTCAAACGCATTGGTCACGGTATCCAAATTCCGTTATTGTCTCCAGAGTTACTTCCAGAAATTGCCAGACGCGGACAGTGTTTAGAAGTTTGTCCAACCACATACATTAAAACAGGTACTTTACAGGATATCCGCCAACTCAAATTAGTTTTTGACCGTTGTTTTGAAGCTGGGGTAGATATTGCGATTTGTACAGATAATGCTGGCTTACACAATGTCCGTTTGCCATTTGAATATGAAAATCTCTTGACTTACGACATTATTAGCTTTGCACAGTTACAAGCTTGTCAAGAAGCGGCTTTTCGCCACGCTTTTGCTTGGCCTTATACCCACCGTCCAGCATCACTGTTAAATGGCTTACTACAACCAGAAACTCCCAAGGTAATGGCGATGAAAGATTAAACTATTCAACAGCTACAGGACTTACGCCAAAGGTTTTCAAAGTAGGCCATCAAGGCAAAAAAATCCCCTAGTTGGTATAAACCAGCCAGGGGAATTAGTTATCAGGGTGCATCTACCAATTACTTGTTCTATTGCTACTCCCCTGAAACCGGATAAAATTTTGCTGATTTAGGAAATCAAGGCAAAAAAAATCCCCCAGTTGGTGTAAACCAGCCAGGGGAATTAGTTATCAGGGTGCATCTACCAATTACTTGTTCTATTGCTACTCCCCTGAAACCGGATAAAAATTGTCCAAAATTTCCTAGCCTTGTAGTAAAGTTTGTGCAGGCTTCGTTATTTTATCGGTCGACTTGTAATTTTTTTATGCAACCTCGACAAAGCATTATTGAAATTTTTTCAACTTTTGTGCAGTTTGAAGGCGATCGCTTCAGTCGGTGGGCGACGGAATCACGCTTGCGTCGCAGCATCCAAAGTTGTCTTCAGCAAATACCAAAAGAAAATTCGGAATATTTTTGGGTGCTGTATTGGTATAAGTTTTGGCAAGATTCAGCCGCCGCCGCTTTAGCGAGACAACATCTTACAGCTTATTTACAAGAACCTTGTTATTGGATATCGCAAAAAACCAGTGCAGCTTTCACCAGTAGCCAGTTTAAATTGGCTGATTGTTTCCAAATTGCGATCGCTCAAGTTGAACTTGTCTTAAAAAATTTTAATCCTTCCCAAAGCAGCACCTTAAAAAACTACGCCAGTCTGATTTTTAGTACTGCTATCCGCGAAACTTTGCGTCAGCGTCAAGAAGTTGATATCTGTAGCGATTGGGGTTTGTTACGCAAAACCAGTCAAAAGCGGTTGGTAGAATCTTTGCAAAATGCTGGTTTATCTCCTGAGACAATTCACGCCTATATTTTGGCTTGGAATGGGTTTAAAACTTTGTATGTTCCCAGCAAAGCAGGTAATTCTCGCCAATTATCTCGCCCAGATGATGCCACTTGGGAAGCGATCGCCAAATTCTACAATTCCCAAACCAGCCAACCTGCTAATTCTCCAACTCTGGAAAAATGGTTACTCAGTGCGGCAAAAGCTGTCCGTAAATATCTTTATCCCACCCCCGATTCTCTGAATGTTTCTCTAGGTGGTGATGATGGATTTGAGTTATTGGATAATTTACCAGGGACGCAAGAATCGTTAATTAACGAAATTATCGCCCAAGAAGAAGCCCAAGCTAAAAGTCAACAGCAAAGTGAGATTAACCAAGTATTATCAACTGCGATCGCTCAATTAGAAGCCCAAATTCAGGAAATATTGCAACTATACTACGCAAAGCAACTCAATCAAGATGCGATCGCCAAACAATTAGATATCAAGCAGTATACTGTTTCCCGGCGACTGACGAAAGCTAAGGAGGTTTTGTTGCGGTCTTTAGCTAATTGGTGCCAAGATAGCCTGCATATTTCTCTGACATCAGACTTACTTAAAAGTATGAGTGCTGTGATGGAAGAATGGCTACAAAATTACTACAGTCCATCTTCTAGCTAAATTCTTTGTAGCCTGTGCGGGAAAGAGAATGTTCCCTAGTAGCGCCAAAACAAGCCAAACCTTTCCCTGGAGAAACCGCTATGACTGTTACTTTTGCTAATTCTACAGACTTAATTTTAGAGATTTCCGAATTTACCCAAGGTAGTCAGGCTTTTTCTCATCCCACTGCGGAATATCAAGCTTATTTGAATGAACTTTGCCTGAATGCTGTCTTACCTTGGTTACAGGAGGACTTTACACCACAGGCAAAGGTTTGGCCAACTACCACTGCATTATCCAGTTTTTGGGAACTGGTAAATGGAACTGCTGTTACAGTAGATGCAACAAGGTTTATCTTAGTTCCCAGTGAAAATATTGATTTCAGTGAATTACGTGTACCCCAAGAATGGATAGATTTACCGAGTTGGGTGGGAGATTATTATTTGGCGGTGCAAGTAGAAGCAGATGCAGGTTATGTCAGGGTTTGGGGTTATTGTACTCACACCCAACTCAAGCAGCAGGGTAATTATGATCCAGGCGATCGCACCTATTCTCTCAATGCTAGTGAGATAATTACTGATATCAGTGTTTTAGCTGTGGCGCGGGAATTTTGTCCAGCCGAAGCAACACGCACCACTGTTGCGGTAATTCCCACCCTACCACAAGCCCAAGCCCAAAACTTAATTAACCGCCTCGGTAATGCGGAAGTCATCACCCCTCGGTTAGCGATTCCTTTTCAACTGTGGGGTGGGTTAATTGAACATAGCGGTTGGCGACAAAATTTATATGAACGTCGGATTAATTTACCCGAACAGCGTTCTGTGTTGCAATGGTTAGAAAGTGGTGTATCGCAACTTGCTCAAGCAATTGGTTGGGAACGATGGAATTTAGAATTAAGTGCGGCGGCGCGGAGTGTCGAAGATAGAGCAACTGAGGCAAATATATCACGGCAGTTAGCGATCGCCGGACAAATCTACGAACTGACAATTATCCCCCAAGGCGAACCAGACTCACCTTATTGGCGGTTTGAGTTGCGTAACGCCACAGTCGGCGCAGCCATTCCCGGCGGTTTTAAACTGCGCCTGCTAACAGAAGACTTACAGCCATTTCCCAACAACGAAGATATAGCCACAACCGCAGTCGAACAACTGTTTGTTGAAGTAGCTTTAGAACCAGGGGAAGGTATCGTCTGGGAAGTAGAACCTTTACCCGAAAATTATGAGCGAGAAATACTTAAATTTTAAACTTTTCTCCTGCTAGTTTAACGGTAGTGTGGTAAGTAGAGATTCTATTTATCCATCTCCTCATTCACAAGCCATGAGAAAACAAGTCCAAAAACAAATGCGTACATGGGCGATGTTATGTCATCTTTCGGCTTTAGTAGCATGGCTATTGTTATTTGGATTGGTTTTTCTGGGCATTCCTTTGTATTTACCATTGAATATTCTATTACCCTTGGTCATTTGGCGACTGAAAAAAGCTAAATATCCTTGGATTGACTTTCAAGGTAGAGAATCTTTAAACTTTCAAATTTCCTTAACTTTATATACTTTAGTGGTGATTATTTTTTCTTTACTACTCGTTTTGGGTAGCTGTGGTATTGCCATCACAACTAATGGTGCAGTCAATGAAGTCAAATCAGTGTTAGATGGCTTACTTCTGGTCTGGACATTTTTAATTTTTGCCTTATTTTTATTACAATCATTTTTAGTTACATTTGCTGGTATCAAAGCTTATCACGGAGAACATTATCGCTATCCTTTGACTATGCGAATTTTAAGATGAAAGTAATAAATTAACCCTGGGAACTATATTTTATTTAAAAAAATACTACACCCAGATAAAGCTTCTTTCCTATTCCCTATCTACACAACTAGATTCGGAAACAAAATCAGATTCCCATATATGCTTGATAGGAAGCTCAATCACAAATTCTGTACCATTACCTGATGAAGAATTACAGATAATATTTCCTTTGTGCTTATCTACAATAATTTGATAACTAATAGATAATCCTAAGCCAGTACCTTTACCTACAGGTTTAGTAGTAAAAAATGGGTCAAATAGTTTACTTTTAACTTCCTCTGGTATACCAAAACCGTTATCTTTAATGCGAATAATTATATATTTTTCGTTTTTAACTTGTGTTTGGATCTGAATATAACTAGTCTGTTGTTTAATTTTTTGCTTTAATTCTTCAACTTCCTTTTCTCTTAGGGCATCAATAGCATTATTTAATATATTCATAAACACCTGATTTAACCCACCTGCATAACATTCAATCTGAGGTAAATTCTCACAATAGTCTTTAATGATTTTAATTTCTTGCTGACCAGTCTTACCTTTCAGGTGATACTGTAAAATTAACAAAGTACTGTCAATACCTTCATGAATATCTACAGGTTTCATTTCGGCTTCATCAAGACGAGAAAAGTTACGTAATGTTAGTACAATCTCGCGGATACGATCAGCACCAACTTCCATTGAGGATAAAATTTTAGGCAAATCATCCAAAATAAATTCTATATCCAACTCTTTAAATTTAGTATTTATTTGCGAATTAGTAACCGAATATTCTTGTCGATATAAATTCATTAAATCCATTAATTGCTGAGTATATTCCCGCGCATATTTTAAATTACCGTAAATAAAATTAACAGGATTATTAATTTCATGAGCCACACCAGCAACTAACTGACCAAGAGAAGACATCTTTTCAGTTTGAATTAAATGTATTTGAGTACTTTGTAGTTCTTGCAAGGTATTTTCTAGTTCTATATTTTTCTGGTTTAATGTTTCTGTCCTGGCTGCAACTTTTGTTTCTAGCGCCAAATTAGTTTCTTCTAAGGCAAGTTGAGCAATTTTTTTGGCTTTTAAATATTCCTGTAACAATCTCAATACCAATAGCCATGAGGGAATCAGCAATATTAAACTGATGATAGACCCTAAAATTGCCCAAAATATTTTTTGGCGATAATAAACAACTTGTTGTTGTAATTCTAATGCTATATTCAATCTTCTTTTGGCAACACCATCAGCATAAATTTGCTTTTGATTTTCATATTCACGGCTAGAAAGTAGTTGTTGTGCTGCTTGTTGTTTATTATCCTTCACTAAATCAAAAGATTGATATTCCATTTTCACTAACTTCTGATTAGCCACATCAATTTTTTTAGCATCTTCACTGTTATATGCTTGAGGTGCTAATTTAATAGATTCTTGAATAGCTCCATCTAGTTTTTGTTCAAATTGACGATATCGTTTTTCCCACATTATGTTACCTGTGGCAGCATTCATCCTGGCCGACATGGTTAATACTTCATCAAGATAAACAATTTCATCACTTAGTTTTTGTAATCTAAATTCATTTTTAGTAATATTATTAAAATTATAATATGCTTGCCAATTCAGCCAAATTTGCGGAATAAATAAAAGTAAGGTTAGTAGTACTGTGATAGTGACTAAGTGTGAGGGAGAAAATTTCAGTTTAGTAGGCGCATACATTCGTCTATACACAATATTTTTAGATAAATTTTTGGGAGTGATTATGTATTGCAAAGCAGGTCGTTCTTGATTAATCTACGGTAATCTAATTTTATAGATATTGGTTTTTCGAGTATTTGTCCAGGTTTGTTGAGAAATATATTCTGATTTTTATATACAAAAGAATAAAAATTAATTTTTATAAAGTTTCGGTAAAATTACTAATATGAAAAAATCTATTTTAATTAATCAAACAAAATATAGCAGTTCTCGACTCAGCGAGGTATAAGAAAAATAATTAACCGCAGATGGACGCGGATAAACGCAGATAAATTTGTATTTTACCCAAGTGAAAATCACTATAAAATACATTAGATCCAATGTTGTAGCATTTCACTGTTGTACTAGGCTCAAATTAATTCGAGGAATGTCTAGTGATTAATGTAGCGATCGCATCTAGTAGTAGTTGCGGTTCAATTGGTTTAGCGAGGTGTGCTTGAAATCCCGCCGCGAGGATTTGACGTTTATTTGTCTCCCCAACAAAAGCAGTCAAAGCGATCGCGGGAATATCTCGGTTAAATTGGGGTACTAGATGACGCACTTGATGAATAAAAGTGTAGCCGTCCATGTCTGGCATTCCAATATCACTGATTAGCAAATCGAATGGTGTTGTAGCTAACAAAGGTAGGGCTTTAATCGGAGATAATACTTCTTTGACAAGTGCGCCTTCTTGTTCCAGTATCACCTTCAGCAGTTCGAGGGAATCGGCCTCATCATCAACCACCACCACGCGGAGATTTTCTATACTCAGTTTTTGAGAGTCGGAATCATCAGGAGTATGGAGATTTAATGCAGACATTAAAGGTAACTGTACCGTAAAGGTTGCCCCTTGTCCTTCTCCGGCACTGGCAGCATTGATACTCCCCCCATGTGCTTCAATAATTTTACGTGCGATCGCCAACCCCAACCCTAACCCACCAAAATTCCGAGTTGTGGAACTATCCTGTTGTTGGAATAACTCAAACACGAATGGCAAAAATTCTGCTTGGATGCCTTTACCAGTATCACTCACTTGAATTTGTGCATGGTTATTAATACAAGTGAGTTGCACTGTTACCTGTCCACCGTGGGGGGTAAATTTGATGGCATTTGAGAGTAAATTCCAGATAACTTGTTGTAATCTGCCTGCATCCCCTCTGACATAAGCCTTTAATGGCTCTAGTAACACATCTAATTGAATCGCTTTTGCCTGTGCTGCTAAATTCACAGTTTCTAAAGCCGCAGCGATTGGTTCCGATAAATTCACAGCCCCAAAACTGAGGGAGAGTTTACCACGAATGATGCGGGAGATATCGAGGAGATCATCAATTAGTTGCGCCTGTTGTTTGGCATTCCGCTCAATCGTAATTAAGCCATGCTGGAGTTTTTCGGCATTCATCTTTGGTGATTGCAGCATTTTTGCCCAACCCAAAATCGGGTTTAAGGGCGTTCGTAATTCATGAGAGAGAATCGCCAAAAATTCATCCTTGATTTGATTAGCGCGTTCGGCAGCTTCTCTGGCGGCTTGTTCTTGTTGGAGTAATTTTTCTCGTTGGGTTTCTATGGCTTTGCGATAACTAATATTCTTAAATAAAATGGCAACTTTACGGTTTTCTGCCCGTTCAATGGGGAAGGCATAAACCTCAAACCAGCGATTCATAACCTCAGAGCCATTTTCAAAGCGCACAGGTTCACCGGTGAGGGCAACTCTGCCATAAGTTTCAAACCAAAATTCTTCTAAATTAGGAAGAAGTTGCCGGGCTGTTTTACCAACTGCCTGTCGAAGTCCGGTTTCTCGCTCAAAAGCAGGGTTAATTTCTAAAAAGCAATAATCAACTGGTTTGTTGTTTTCATCAAACAACATTTCAATTACACAAAAACCGTCTTCCATCGTCTTAAACAGGGTGCGATAACGTTCTTCTGAACGACGTAGGGCTAACTCGGATTTTTTGTGTTCGGTAATATCGCGGTTTGTTTCTAAAACTAGTTTCTGTCCGTTCGTCTCAATTAGTTGCTGACGGCTTTCTACAATTACCTGCTGTCCTGTATGAGTAGTATGCTTTAACTCTCCTGTCCATTGGCGATCGCGTTCTAAGATGGTAAGCAGTTCCGCTAATGGTAAGGGGTAAATTGTTTGAAGCAGAATATGGGTATTCTGCCCCATGACTTGTTCTCTTGTATAACCGTACAGTTGCTCACAACCCTGATTCCAACTGATAATGCCTTGCTCAAAACTCCATACCAGTATCGGTTCATAAGATAACTCAATCAGCAAGTTGAATTGACGTAGTTGTTCTTCGGTGCGTTTGCGTTCAGTAATTTCTTCACACACAGTACTGACACCAATCACACGTTCTCCGTCCTTCAACGGCAAAAATTTTTCTAACCAAACCCTTTCTACGCCCGGTTGTGCCGGAGTTTCCCCGCGAATTTCAACATTCAGTAATGGTTCTCCTGTGTCAAAAATCGGACGGATTAATTGTTCGGCAGTATCGGCAATGTCAGGTAACAACTCGCGGATGGTGCGCCCAAGATGTTCTTCTACAGAAAACCCATTAATTTCCGCCAATTGCTGGTTAATTCGCACAAAACGCAGGTCAGGATCGAGAACATTTAAGCCAATGGGGGCAGATTGGTAGATAGTCTCAATTTCTGTTAGTTGCTGTTGCAAGGTTGCCCGACTTGATTCTAATTCGGCTTCTAGTCGCTGACGTTCTGTAATGTCTGCCACCATCCCAATTAGGCGACTTAACTTTCCTTGCTGGTCAAAAAATCCGCGTCCACTTTCCTCGAAGGTGATTATTTGCTCATCTGGGCGCACTAGTCGATAGGTAATTTTGTAGCTGCTCTTTTCTGGTGTGAGTGTTTGTACAATTCCTCTGAAGCGATCGCGATCATCAGGATGGACACGCTGAAAAAAATTTGTGCCTGTGTCTTGTTGCGCTGATGATGGAGTTAACCCTAAAATCACACCACATTGAGGCGATCGCTTGACTGCATCGGTGCTTACATCCCATTCAAAGGTATAAATCCGGGCAACTTCCATTGCTAATTGATTGCGTTCTTCACTCTCCCGCAGTGCGGCATTTGCCTGTTCTAACTCGGCAGTCCGTTCGGCAATGCGCTGTTCTAGTTCCTGGTTGATGTTTTGTAAGGTAACTTCTGTCTGCTTTTGCTGGGTAATGTCTCGCGCCACGCAGTAAATCACACCCCTGCTAATTTGTGGTGATGCTGTCCACTCTAGCCAGCGATCATCTCCATCTTTCGTCCGGTAGCGATTCTCGAAATTGAATATAGGTATGCCTGCCTTGATTTTCTCCATTTCTGCCAAGGTGGCAATATGGTCATCTGGATGCACAAAGTCCAAGAAAGGACGGGCTAAAAATTCTGCTTCTGAGTAACCCAGGATTTGAGTAAATGCTGGGTTGATTCGCCGAAAGTAGCCATCCAGACCAACTACCGACAGCAGATCAAGCGATCGCTCAAAGAAAAAGGCTTCTTCGGATAATACCAATTCATTTACAGGTGAGAAAATATGATCTTCAGCAGTCATAACATAAATCACGCTGGAGACACAGCGAAATAAAAGCCAAGCCAAAATCTAAAACAAGTATTCATTACAGAGCGATCGCTGACGTTTCCTCTGTAATGAAGGTCATCACTATCGTATTATATGGTGATAATTATTCAAGATGATTAATGTAAATAGTCTTGCTATTGTTAAATTTAATTTAGAGGTGCAGAATTAACCATGAATCAAAATGTAGTTGGTGTGGCTGTCGTTGGGACTGGATTTGGTCAAAAAGTTCATATCCCTGGGTTGATTGCCCATCCTCGAACTAATGTGGTTGCTGTTTATCATCGGGATATTCATCAAGCCCAAGCCATTGCTGATGCCCATAAAATTCCTCATGCTTGTACTAATATTGCCGATATTGTCAACATCCCAGAAGTACAAGCAGTTAGTATTTCCACACCTCCATTTTTGCATTATGAAATGGCTAAAACTGTACTAAAAGCAGGTAAACATTTATTATTAGAAAAACCCACAAGTTTAAATGCAACTGAAGCTAAAGAATTATATCAATTAGCAATTACAAATCAAGTAACTGCGGTAGTAGATTTTGAATTTCGCTTTGTTCCCGGCTGGCAATTATTTGCAGATTTATTAGCATCAGGTTATGTCGGTAACAAACGCCTGATTAAAATTGATTGGTTTGGTTCTTCTCGCGCTGATACTTCTCGCCCGTGGAATTGGTATTCGTCTCAAGCCCAAGGCGGTGGTGCTTTGGGGTCTTTGGGTTCCCACGCCTTTGATTATATTTATTGGTTATTTGGGCCTGTCCGCAGATTAAGTGCTTATTTAAGTACAGCCATCCCCAACCGCCTTGACCCCAGCACCAATCAACTCAAGCCAGTGGAAACCGATGATAATTGTTTGTTGTCCCTGGAATTAGCCGATGGCACACCTTGTCAACTGAATATTAGTGCGGTAGTTCACGCACCGCGCACTCATTGGTTAGAGGTGTATGGCGATCGCGGTACATTAGTCTTAGGCAGCGAAAATCAAAAAGACTACATCCACGGTTTTCGCGTTTGGGGTTCCCAAGTCGGACAACCACTCACAGAAATTGAAATTCCTCAGTCGTTAATGTTTACCCAAAACTTCACCGACGGACGTATTTCTGCATTCATCCGCGTAGTAGACCAATGGCTACAAGGAATTGACCAAAAACAGTCAGTCGTCCCATCTTTACGAGAAGGGGTTTATTCCCAATTGTTAATGGATTTATCCCATCAATCCCATCAAACTAGCAGTTGGATTGATGTTCCGAGCTTAGATACTTATCTACAAAATTAAGATTAGCCGCATTCAGAGAACTTATGCAGGGGTTGATAGATAATGATTTTTCCCAATGATTAACACTGCATAAGTTTTCATCAGCCATAATAGAACAGATTTGATAGGAAATGAGTAACCTTATTTTTTTACTCAAAAGTATTAATCAATACAAAAAATTAGGAGTTTTTATGTTTTTGCAGAGAATTCGAGTTCCTGATTTTCGTGTTTTAAAAAATGTTGATATTTCTTTTGAAAAAGAATTTACTCCTAGTATATTTCCACTTGGTAGTTTGAATGGCGGTGGTAAAAGTACACTATTGCAATTAATTTTTGTGTTACTCCATTGTTCTATTCATGAAGATAGAAAAATTTTTTTAAAAAATTTAATTGAAGGTTTTAAGATTGATAAAGACTCTGATAAGCGAGTTTTGGCAATAATTGATATTTGGGATGGCAAACAAAATATAGAGCTTGAGTTTTTTACTTGTAAAGAATCTTTTGTATTAGATACCTATGAACAAGAAAATAATGATAGTGAAATTAGTGAGAATAATCTTTCAGGAAAGGATGTATATGATGACATAAAAAAAAATCAATCAGAATATAGTCTTGGAAAAACATTCTATTTACTATACGAAAAAAAACACAGACAAGAATATTTCCATAGAATATTTTCTAAATATCTTCAGAGTAATAAAACAGGATATATATGTGATGTATATACTGATAATGTTGATTCTTCCAAAGAAATGTTACTGTGCCGTTTTGATAATTTAGAGATAAATGATGTAGAATCATTTCTGATTAATTTATCAGAGAAAGTATTCTTGGCAGCACATATTTCACAGATTTTTCTATTTCTTTCAGCTAACTCCAGAAAATCATTATTTAATAATCAAAGTGAAAATGACTATTACTTAGGTTTAAAACAAGATAAAACTAAATTACCTAATTTTTTCACCTATGATTTTATGGCTATAGATATTCTGATTAAATCTTTTACTGATGCTCGTGATCAAGATTTTAGACAAGCTATAGAAACAGGAGGTTACGGTGATAATTATAAAACATTATTAAAGGATTTAAATTCTGTATTAAATAATAAAAAAATCAATATAAATAAAGATTTATCTGGTGTTAACTTTAAAAGAGACGATGATGATGTAGAACTTTACCCAGAAGATTTAAGTCACGGTGAACTCAAAAAATTATGTATCTATGTATGGATTAAATCTAATAAAATAGAAAATGCAATTGTTTTAATGGATGAAATTGAAATAGCATTTCATCCAGATTGGCAATATCAAATAGTTAGGGATTTAGAAGAATGGTCGCCTAGCAATCAATATATTTTAGCAACTCATTCTTATGAGCTATGTCAAGCAGTTACCCCTGCTCATGTTAAAGAATTACCACCAAAACTTATCAAGCCAAACAAATTATAAAATAACTAAATATGGGTCTTAGTGAAGCAGAGCTAGAAGAGCATTGTCGATATATTCTAGAAGATAGAAGAATCCTCAACAAAATAGTTATACTGTGTGAAGGCGAAATTCCAAAAACGTCAGGTAGATTATCGCCTCAATCGTACAGAAATATGGATAAAATGCCTGATGCTAACTTTTATCATGCTTGCGTTCCAAGATGGTGGAAGCAGTATAGACCTCAGTTTATCAATTGCGGCGATCGCCAAGATGTATTAAATACATTTTTTAGTATTTTAGACTTACATAATCAAAATCCTGCTAACTCTTATCTCAGTCCCCATCAGCTATTTGCCATTGTAGATTTAGATATTCAAATAGCCAGCATAAAAAACGATTACGCTTTTACAGATACCGATTCTATTTTCTACAATTTATATGAGAAAGCTAAAATTAATGAAGGGAATTGTATAAATCATCGTATATGGGTGACTGGCTTAGTTCACAAAGAAGCATACTTTTTAACACCTGATATTCAGTCAGTCTTGGACAATTACTCAAATACACCTGTCTATCAAGATTCAGTTGTGAATCTTGAGCAAGTTTATCTTGATATAGTTGATAGTTTGCATGAAGATATAGATTTACAAAATAACTTAGAAAAAACATTTAATCGCATTAACTACTGTTCAAATTTAGACTTTGATGATATCAAAAATTTTCAAACTTCTTGGAAATTAAGTTTTATAAATAATCAAAATAATTTAGATAAAAACATCTTAAGTTTAGCTTTACTGACAATTGCTAAAGCCAAAAAATATTGGAAACAGATTCAACCGCCTCAAGGATGGACTAATACAGAATGGGCGTTTAGAGATGGATTAACACTAGAGATAGGAAAATTTTATTCAGAACAAGAATGTGATGCTAAAAACCACATTCCTTTTTTCTTCAAAATTCTATATGGTTTGATTGAGCAGGAGTAATCCCAAATCGATATGAAGAAGCGTATATGTTTGATAGCGCCAGACTTCCAGTGTGATACCATTTCACGAAATTACTGATAGAAATCGCTTCCTCTGCAACTCTGCTTCTGGTCGCCGAGCGTTCGCGCAGCGTCTCCGTCAGGAGAAGTCGAGGCGCTACTTGCATATCCGTATCATTTTTAAAGTGAAATGGTATGAGGGGTTTATTTAGCGCGTATGAAATTCCACGGCCAATACGGTTCGGATAAGAAACTTACTTGTGTAGGCAAGCAAGGGTGCAGGGGTGCAGGGGTGAAAGGGGGAACGAAGCTACGCTCTCCCCTGCACCTGAAGCTCCTCCGCCCCCCTGCTCACCTCAACAGATACATTTGTTAACCGAACCGTATTGATTTCACGACTGTTTGTCAAATTTTGATGTCATAGTTATCAAAAAAATCGAGGCTCAGATCCCCGACTTCTTCAGTTACGAAGATAATAAAAACCCGCTATAGAAAGACTTACTATAGCGGGTAATAATTCAAAATTCTAATTGTGGATTATTTAGAAAATCCATTCGGGAATAGCTTCTTCTTTGGTATTCGTATTGCGAGATGGTGTTTCACGATTGAACTTCATGTGAATTGAGCGTGTTTGCTCACCATCAGCAGCCACAGCCAAAATTGGGTAGTCAATTAAACCATCTTGGAAGGACATCTGGAAGCGGAATGTCCCATCGGGATTCAGTTTAATTTCACGACCGCCGATTGTTACAGTCGCATCAGGTTCAGTTGCACCGTAAACAATCAATTCCGCATCAGCAATTAACCAGAACTGGCGGGGACGAATGGGTGCGGCGGAAGCTGAGAAGCCAACACCAGACATTCCTGCACCAGACATGGTTAAACCAGACACGGTGGGAACAGCCCACATACCAACACCAGATGGGAAGACGTAGGAACTGATAGCCTGTTCGGGGCGTACAGAACCAGCTACGTGCTGCATAGAACCAAACAGAGAACCTGCAACCCGTTGTGCTTCGGCAGATTCGGCTAAACCAAAGATGTGGTCGTAGATGGGGTTTCCATTTGTACCAGTTGCTGTTGGCAGTTTCTTAGCTGGTGGTACTAGTTCGTACAGAGTTCTACCGCGCAGGTCTTCTTCAAAATTAACAGTGATGAAGACATCTTCAATCCAGTCAGATGGGTATACAGGAGGAATGTGTACTTGAGCAGAACGCGCCAAAACTAACCAACGACCATCAAAAGTCCGATAACCAATATCGATAACATAATCGCGATCGCTCACAGGAATAGGTAAATACCATTCTCTTGCTAGTTCATCAACAGGATATTCTTGGATGCTGTGGGGGCTTTGATAATCAAGACTGATGTCGGTAACATCATAAATCCGCAGTGCTAATTGCTGTCCGCCCTGACGACGCAGTTCTTCTTTATGATCATTGGGAATATCCCAATAAGTGTAAGCCCATTGGGGATCACGGGGTAAAAGTACAATCCGGCTTTCACCATAACCACCCGGTAGATCGGCGAGTCCTTCATCAACATCAGCCAGAGAGCCACCTGTACGGTCTTCTTGACCCAGTTCAAATTTTGCTGCTTCCACGGTTTCCTGTGCCTCAAGTGAACGAGATGGACTAAGGGACGCTTTGCTGCGCTGCACTTCTTGAATTGCTGCCAACAACTGTGATTTACGCATTCGGCTATAGCGGGAGACGCTATACTCACTGGCAACTTTACGTAGTTGTCTCAGTGTCATCTCCTCTAGCGGTGGGCGTTCTTTTGCCATTAATTTGGCCTCCAGTAGTTTGAAAGGTAATTATCTCTCTGAGTTAGAGAATGTTTGATAAAAAAGTCATTCTTCTCAGATGAATTTCTTATTCCTGACTCCTGGTTTTGCCCAGTTTTTAAAGTTTTTTAATTCGCTTTTAAAATGAGGGTCACTCCCTTTCAATTTCCTTGAATGCTTGGGTAAGCATTTTTCGGGATCGGAGGAGTCGTTTTGTTAAGTAAATATTAACCAGTAACCCTCGGTATTGATCAAGGGGTCTAAAGGTACTTTTTTCGGGCTTTTACGAATTTAATAGCTTTGGCGGGATCATATTGTTATGATTTAATGACATTTGAGTTTTCTACTCCTCAGCATTGTCAAAGTTTCATGACTTTTGTGAGGCTCAAGCTATCAAACCCTTGCCCAGATGTGATCTCATCTCCAATTCTGGGATTTAATCTAGTTGCACAGCTAATACGTCAAAATCTAAATAAAAGCGAACTTTAGTAACTATGCAGATTACCCAAAGCCTTCATACAGCCATTCTCGTTACCGACTTAGAACGCGCTGAAAACTTTTACACTCAAGTGTTGGGATTATCTAAAATTGACCGTTCCCTAAAATATCCTGGTGCATGGTATCAAGTCGGCGACTATCAAGTTCATCTCATAGTCGCATCCACAGTACCAACCGATAACCCCAACGAAAAATGGGGACGTAATCCCCATATCGCTTTTGCAGTAGCTGATTTAGAACAAGCTAAACAAGAACTGCTGAGTCAAAATTATCCTATTCAAGCCAGCGCCTCTGGTCGCTCCGCCATCTTTACTCAAGATCCCGACGGAAATGTAATTGAGATCAGTCAGCAGTGATTGAATGATTAACTGATGAAAGTTATTGCCTACATTTATTGTGACCCTCTCCTAGACTCTGTTCCACAAAACATTAATTGGCAATGGGAGGTAGAACGGATTTATGAAGATTTGGCTAAGAGAAATGCTGATGGATGTACTGTACGATCGCAATTACAACAATTACTCACAGACTGTCAAAATGAACCAGTAGAGTATTTGCTGGTTCGTCGTCTGGAAGAATTAGGTGATACTGTAGAGGAAGTCAGCGATCGCTTAAATGAATTAGAAGCGATGGGTGTAGCTGTAATTGCGACTGAACAATCCTACACATCAGAGCAATCCCAGTTTCGGGCTGAATTACTCAAACTAATCCAAGAAATTCAATATCAACAAAGAAGTCGGCGTATTCGTCAAGGACACGCTCGGAATCGTCTTGAAGCCGCACCGCCACCCGGAAAAGCACCTTATGGTTATCGCCGTGGTCAAGGAAAATATATTATTGACCGCAGCACCTCCCCCGTTGTGAAAGACTTTTTTGATCACTTTTTACTCTACGGTTCCTTGCGGGGCGCAGTGCGTTACTTAGCAAAAAAATATGCGAAGAAAATTTCTGTTACCACTGGGCGACGCTGGTTAACAAATCCTGTTTATCGGGGAGACACAGCTTATCTCAACGGTGAAATTATCTCAGATACTCATACAGCGATTCTTTCTAAAGAAGAAGCAGCCCAAATTGACCGACTATTACGCCGTAATAGCCGCTTACCATCTCGAACTGCAAGTGCGCCCCGTTCTTTAGCTGGGTTAGTTGTCTGCGGCGAATGTCAATCTCATACAACAGTCACTCGCGTTACCCGTCGCTACCAAGACCAAGAGTATCTTTATTTACGTCCGATTAATTGTCCTCGAAGTCCCAAGTGTCGCGCCATTCCTTACCAAGACATTTTAGAATCGACGATCGCTAAAGTTTGTCGTGATTTACCATTAGCAGTAGCCGGGATGAATTCTCCAGAGTTGGATACTGTCAAGAATAGTTTAGGCGATGCGATCGCTCGTCAACAAGAAATATTAGCGCAGTTACCTGCTTTAATTGAAACTGGTATTTTAGATGCAGAAACAGCAAAACTCAGAGAATACAAAATCCGCACCGAAATCTCTGCACTCCAAGCCAAGTTAGCCACACTCCCTCCTGTCAATCTGCGTTCTGTCGCCCAAGCCGTTTCTATTCCGCAATTTTGGTTAGATTTGTCAGAAACAGAACGACGCTTTTACCTGCGAGAGTTTATTCGCCAAATTGAAATTAGCCGTGAAGATAAACAATGGGATTTACGAATAGTGTTTATTTTTTAGTAAGTCATTTAAGGCTTTCCATCAACTTTTTGCAACTGTGCTACTCTGGGGTCAATAATTTTTTGACCTAAACTAGCAAATTTAATCGCCACAGATATTTTATTTCCTGAACCGAAAACGTGAGTTATTTCGCCAATTCCAAAGGTTTTGTGTAGGACTTGATCCCCAACTTGCCAATTGTGAGATCCTTCTTGCTTTTCGTTATTTGTTGCAGCATTCCTAGGATAATTTTGCCGAACTTTACTTTGACTAGTTAATAATTCTGGGGGTAATTCGTCCAGAAATTGCGATCGCAGTGCGGGTTCTCGTGAACCATATAAACGGCGTTCACGGGCGAAGGATAAATGTAACCGTTCTTGGGCGCGGGTAATTCCTACATAACACAAGCGGCGTTCTTCTTCTAAGGATGCGGGATCATTCATTGAACGATAGTTAGGAAATAACCCTTGTTCTAATCCCACCAAAAAGACTACGGGAAACTCCAATCCTTTAGAAGCGTGTAGAGTCATCAAAGAAACGGCTGTTTGTCCTTCTTTTAAATTATCCAAATCAGAACTTAAGGCGGTACTTTGCAAAAAGGCTGTTAAGGAAACATCCTCATTTTCTTCTTGAAATTGCAGAACGGCGTTATAAAGTTCCTGGACGTTTTGGATTCTGTCTTCTGCTTCATCTGTACCTTGACTGTGCAAGTCTTGGACATAACCAGATTCTTCTAACAAACCCATAACAATTTCCGAGACTGGAACCGTTGCGACTTGTTCTTGATAACGGCCAATCATTTGTCCAAAATTATTCACCGCTTTTGCTGAACGCCCAGCTAATGTATTAACAGATGTTTCATCGCTGAGAATTTCCCATAAGCTGACACCTAATTGCTGGGAGGCGTTAATTAAGTTATCAATGGTGGCTTTACCGATTCCCCGTCGGGGAGTATTAATCACCCGCAATAAACTCACTGTATCAGCAGGGTTAGCGATCGCTCTGAGATAAGCTATCACATCTTTAATTTCTTTGCGGTCATAAAATTTCATTCCGCCCACAACTGTATAAGGAATTTGATTCCTCACCAACAATTCTTCAAAGGGGCGAGATTGGGCGTTAGTGCGATACAAAATTGCAAAACTACCCCAATTTAATTCGGGATGTTGATGTTCTAAGGTACGAATTTGCCGAATCACAAAATCTGCTTCCGCCAGTTCATCATCAGCTTTGTGACAATGAATTTGTTCACCACTTCCCCGCGTTGGTTTTAGGACTTTATCAATTCGTTGGGTGTTATTTTCAATTAATTCATTGGCAGCCTGTAAAATATTTTCACAAGAGCGATAGTTTTCTTCTAACTTCACCATTGTGCGGGTATCTTCATCCGGTAAACCATCACCGAAATCATTTTGAAATTCCAGCAGAATGGTAAAGTCTGCCATGCGGAAACTATAAATTGATTGGTCAGCATCGCCTACGACAAAGACTGAGCGATTTTGCCAATTCCATTCACTTTTTCTATCTTCTCCATTAGTTACTAACAACCGAATCAAATCATATTGCGTGCGGTTGGTATCTTGATATTCATCAACTAAAATATGACAGAATTTGCGATGCCAATAACCTAAGACTTGCTCGTTTTGTTGAAATAATTTGGTAGGGACAAGAATTAAATCATCAAAATCTAGGGCGTTATTTTCTGCTAGTTTATCTTGATAGGAACTGTAGACTTGAGCAATTACTCGTCCGCGATAATTTGGCTGTTCTTTTTCAAAGTCTTGGGGTGATAAGCCTTGGTTTTTGGCGTTACTGATGGCGTAGCGGACAGAACGCGGCTCAAACTTTTTATCGTCGAGGTTTAATTGTTTGGTGACGATTTCTTTAACTAAAGATTGGGCATCTGATTCGTCAAAAATCGAAAAATTTCGATTCCATTTGCGCCCTTTTTCATCTTGATATTTCTCAATATCAAAGCGCAAAATCCTTGAAAATAAACTGTGGAAAGTACCGCACCACAAATCTTTGATGGTTGTGCGGTAAACTTGCGATCGCAGTTTTGTTTGTTCGTGTTCTGGTAATAACTCAAATCTTGTCCCGTGTTGCGTCATCGCCAATTGTTCCGCAAACAGCTTTTGAATACGTTCCTTCATTTCTCGTGCAGCTTTGTTGGTGAAAGTCACCGCCAAGATATTTTCAGGATTCACACGGTGTTTGAGAATCAAGTTAGCGATACGATAAGTCAAAGCGCGGGTTTTCCCGGAACCAGCGCCAGCCACAACTAACAACGGGCCACAATAGTGTTCTACGGCTTGACGTTGGCTAGGGTTGAGGTGACTGAGAAAGTCAATAGTTGTAGTCATGGCTTGTGAGGTGTGCGGGTTTGTCGCTGCTAGTCATAAGGTATTTTAGCAGCGTCACCTGTCAAGTTTTTATTTGGGGCGATCGCACAAATATCAAGCCAGAGTATTTTTATGCAGCAAAATGACTCTTTGCATCGTACCAAGCATTTACATCGTCAACAATCTGTCTAATTCCATTCTCATCTAGAGAATGCCATTGTAGAGATACTTGGTTAGAGTCAGCAATAACATGATTTAGCCATTTGTAATATCCTTTGTCATCCTCCATCGTAAACAAGAATAAAAATAGCGGAAACGGCACATTATGAAGATATTCAGTTGTTTTTTGGGTAATAGATAGTGAAAAATCTTTTAAATTTCTGATAGCTGTGTCTTGTGCTTTAACTTCCACACCAAAAACTCTTCCAGTCGGCAGGTTATCTCGTAGTATCGTTACAAGAATATCAAAGCCATAATCAGCCGACTTCATCCTTTCAATCACTAAATCGTTGCTACGAGTCAGGTACATAACTGCAAGATATTCGGCGCGTTCTGCAATAAAATTTTGTAGATTCTGCTTCATTACTTCCTCCATTTCGGATCGCAAAAAATTGATCGGAAGGTTGCGTGGTGAGGAGAAGTCCAGTATGCTTTCACCTCATCCCATAGTAATGCCAATACATCGGGGTTGAGGGGATAATCTGTACACAAACTGGAAAACCCTGTGGTACTTTCGCCGTTACCTGACAAAATATAACCCTGCTCTGCTTGCTCATCAATACCAATAACATAAGTAGGCGCAGGATAGGCTGCAAGACGCTTCATATCGCTGTCATTAACTTTGACTCTTAATCGGCGATCGCTTTGAGTGTAACCTTGGGATGTTGACTTTACTTGCACAAAAAAGAAAGGTATCAAAGACTCATCATGAAAGAGTTCTACGTAAAAATCGATTGCTCGCTTTTTTTCTCCTAAAAATCGCGGATGCTCAAATAAATAACCACGACTAGGATGTTTACGTGTGATGAGAACTCGAAAAATTGATTCGCCACGTTCTCCGATAACTTCTCTTGTATCCACTACACTAAATACCCCTCTAATCTCCTCAGTATAAGTCTGCCCGCAGATGAAACACCCCGACTATCTACCACTTGTATTAAGCTTTCGTGGTTAACATTGGCTTACTTACTTGTCAATGAGTACATATTGCATATACTGAACAGTATAGTTAATATAAATTTTTGTATAGCGAGGACTAGGAATGTACATAGTACAGATTGCCTCGGAATGCGCTCCTGTAATCAAAGCAGGCGGTTTAGGGGATGTTGTTTACGGACTGAGTAGAGAATTAGAAGGCAGAGGAAATTGCGTTGAGATCATACTGCCCATGTATGATTGTATGCGCTACGACCATATTTGGGGTCTGCATGATGCCTACAAAGACTTGTGGGTTCCCTGGTATGGTGCAGCAGTTCACTGTTCTGTATACTGCGGTTGGGTGCATGGTAGGCTGTGCTTTTTTATTCAACCCCACTCCGAAGATAATTTCTTTAATCGCGGCTGTTATTACGGTTGTGATGATGACAATATGCGCTTTGCCTTCTTTAGCAAAGCCGCTTTAGAATTTTTAAATCAAAGTAACAAGCGTCCTGATATTATCCATTGTCACGACTGGCAAACAGGCTTAATTCCTGTTTTGCTGGCTGAGATTTACAAATACAATGGTATGGAATATCAGCGAGCTTGCTACACCATCCATAACTTTAAGCATCAGGGAATAGGCGGTGTACAAACTCTCTGGGCGACAGGGTTAAATCGAGAAGATTACTATTTCCAATACGATAAGCTGCGTGACAACTTTAACCCCTTTGCCTTGAATTATATGAAAGGGGGTATTGTTTACGCCAATGCAGTCACCACAGTTTCACCCAACCACGCAGAAGAAGCGCGATTTACAGAAGTGGGTTGTGGTTTAGGTCATACACTGCATTTAAATCAAGATAAATTCTCTGGGGTACTTAACGGTATTGATTACGATTTTTGGAATCCTGAAATTGACCGTTACATCCCCAATAACTATACCTACGAAGATTTTGAACAAAAAATATATAACAAAAAAGCTTTACGCGAAAGGCTCTTGCTTGATGCAGCCGATAAACCAATCATTGCTTATATTGGTCGGTTAGATAATCAAAAAGGTGTGCATTTAGTACATCACGCGATTTATCATGCACTCAATAAAGGCGCACAATTTGTATTACTGGGTTCAGCCACAGAATCAGGAATCAATGCTCATTTCCGTCATGAAAAAGCATTTTTAAATAGTCACCCCGATGTGCATTTAGAATTGGGCTTTAATGAAGAATTATCCCATCTCATCTATGCAGGGGCAGATATGATTGTGGTTCCCAGCAATTACGAACCATGCGGTTTAACTCAGATGATTGGTTTAAAATATGGTACAGTGCCAATTGTGCGTGGTGTTGGTGGGTTAGTCAATACGGTATTTGATAGGGATTACGACCAAAATCTACCACCAGAAAAACGCAATGGTTATGTATTTTATCAAACAGATAATTACGCCCTAGAATCGGCAATGAATCGGGCAATTGATTTGTGGTATCAGTCACCTGATGAGTTCCGCCAATTAGCGATTCAAGGGATGAAATATGATTACTCATGGAACATTCCAGGAGCCGACTACTTAAAGATTTACGAATGGATTAGACATCGTTGGTAAGTCAGCATAAACAGATTTATCTTGGTTTAATTTAATACAATTTTCATCCTAAAAGGTGCGGTTTGCTATGGCGATCGCACCTTTACTAATTTATACATACCTACATATAAATTGATAAATATTTGTTGCTGATTTTGTGGATTTTCTAGAAATTTCAAACTTGTCTTGTTAACAATTTTTTATATAACGTGAAATGTCAAAGTTACTCTTCAGCTAATTGGATCTCTTAGGATAGATGTCAGAATTTAAACACAAGCTATAAATCAAAATATCAGGTTTGATTCATATTTTGAGAGGTAACTATGCTCCACCATATTTCCATTGCTGTCAAAAATCCTCAGCACGTAGCTAATGTTATGGCAGAAATTATGCACGGTCGAGTGGCACCATTTTCACCTAATCCCGGTGGATATATGATGTTTGTGGGGGATGAGTTTGGTACTGGAATTGAATTTTATCCCTTGGGTAGTGAAATTATCCCTGATGTATGGCAAGGACAAGCAGGATTTCAAATAAATGAACATCCTGCAAATTACACGTCAGTTCATGCAGCAATTTCTGTTCCCGTCAGCCTAGAGGAAATTGAGCGTATTGGCGCACAGGAAGGTTGGCGAGTGCTTGCTTGTAGCCGTAATGGTGTGTTTGATGTGGTGGAATTTTGGATTGAAAATCGTTTGATGTTGGAACTCCTGACACCGGAGATGGCTGCGAAGTATCTGGAAGTAACCAGTCCGCAAAAATTAGAACAGCTGGCTAATTCAGTGGCGGGTGTGAATGTGGGTGGATAAGGGAGACAAGGGAGATGGGTATTACGCTAAAAGATTGTAGCGGCTAATATCTGGTGCAGCAGCTAATAAACCTTCTAGTTTGCCTAATGCTGCTTGGATATGAGGTGTATTTAAATGAGTTTCCAATGCTTCCGCAGAAGTCCATTCTTCAACAAATGTGAAATTTGTTGGGTCAGACTGGTTTTGCAGAAGTTCGTAACTAATTACACCTGCTTCTTGTCTGGTCGGTGCGATTACACTGAGTAGTAAAGCTTTGAGTTCTTCTACTTTATTTGGTAAGGCAATAAAACGAGCCACAACACGCAGATTTTGATTAGACATTTTGTACCTCAGTTAATAGTTAATAGTCATTTACAGCACTTTTGTTAAGTAGTGAGTCATAAGTAAATTTCGGACTCATTACTCATTACTTTTTTCAATCAGTTGCTGTACCTCATAAACATCGAATCTGCTGTATTAATTGTTATTGTCTCCCTCAAGTCCCAGTTGTCTTACAGCTAACATGTAACGGAAGATGTAGTCTATCAACTCTATGTAGTTACGGGCTGTTTGCCAAGAAGATGCCCAGACTGTGATACCGTGGTCACGGATGAGCAAGGCGGGAATTTTGGGTGGATTTATCTGAAAGCGATCGCTAATCTCCGCCACAATCTGGGAAACTTGGAGGTGATTGGTAAAAATTGGTACTGTACAACTGGGGTTTTCTTCCCACACTCCCAAGCCTTTGAGCATTTCTAAAGGTGGTAGAAGTAAACTATCTCCCACTACAAAACGCGCCACTAAGTTGGACTCGATGGAATGAATGTGATAGCAGGCTTGGGCTTCAGGAAACAGGTGATAAATTAATTGGTGAATACCAGTTTCCGCCGAAGGTTTGAAATGCGGTGCGGCTGTCTCAATTTTGCCATCTGGATAAACACGGGCAAAATCACTGTGTGAGAGTTCGCCTTTAGACACACCACTAGCGGTAATCCAAAAACTGCGATCGCTCAATAATACCGAAAGATTTCCGGCTGTGCCTACCATCCAACCTTGCTGGTAAAAGTGACGGGCTGTTGTTATCAATTCTGTACGAGGATCAATCACAGTTTCCACAATTGCTGTAGATACGCCTGAATATCGGAGAAATTATTCCAGGGAATATAAGGTTTTTGATGTTGGTCTAAGTAATATGCTAGGCGATCGCGGGCAAATACAATCGAAGCTTGTAAGCCCATATTCAAATCTGTGAGGGAGTCACCTATGGCAATTGTCTCATCAGCCGGATATTTTGCCATGACTTGCACCTTGGCGACTAATTCTGTACCGCCTTCATAATCAGAATTAACTTGGAAGTAAGCACCAGTCGTATCTAGATCAACGGCGTGAATTGCTGTTACTCTTGGGGCTATCTCACCTAAAACTACTTCTACCATTCCCCGCAGTCCACCAGACACCACAACCAAAGGAACATTTTGGGAATCTAGAAAATCTAGCAGTTCGATAAATCCTTGACGGATGGGTTGCGATCGCGTAAATTCTAAAACTTTTCCATACTCTGAAGATGGAATTGATTCTAAAATTTTCTTGACTCCCTCCCGCAGTGTTACCCTTTGAGCATACATTTCTGGTAGAAATTTTCCAGCCACTTCCGGCGCAAACTTTTTTAGCACCGCCACAAAGGTTTCATCTACAGTGATTGTCCCATCAAAATCGCAAAAAACAATCCGCTTCACAGTTTCATCCTGTTAGATTAATTTGATTTTTCCGACAAAACTCTTTTCCCCTATCCCTGGTTGGTGAGCGTACTTGTACTGAGCGCAGCCGAAGTAGCCGAACCAATGCTCCCTGCCTACACAGTGATAATTTTTAATCGGAAGTCCCTTACCTTTGTTAAGCAACAGCTTGATGGGTGCGAATCTCTTTACCTGTATACTGGGGAACCCAGCCTGCTGTATCGATAAAATAACGCACAGCTTTGACTCGTCGCGCGGGGGAGAGATAAAACCAGTGTTCGGTTCCGGCTGGTACGTTGATATATTCTTGTGGTTGTACTGTGAGTTCTACTTGGCTATCATCAGGACGCACGAAGCCAAAAACGGCTTCACCATCAATCACGTAGCGTACCTCATCATCAGCGTGGGTATGAATTTGGGAAAATTTTGCCAGAAATCCATCCAAGTCGGGAATTGCTGGATGCAACACAATTAAATCACGGGATTGATAACCTGCTGTTTGTTGTAGCTTTTCAAAATAATGATCTAGAAATTCCAGGACTTGGTTTTTTTGGTCTTCGTTGAGGCTATCTTGGTTTAATAGATGATGTAACTCTGAATTTTCTCCCACAGACCAGCGATTGAGTTGAATGTTTAACGGTGCGAGTTCTTTGGCAATGTGATTGATATCTGTGAGAATTTTGCCATCTTCTAATTTTAAAATCGCCATAGCTCATCCCATTTTGAATTTTAAAAATTTAACTAGTCAAGTTTTTAGCAATTAAACTCAGTAAAAATACTAACCTCTAACCCCTTTCTCATCAACTTCGGCATTTAACCAATTAAGAAACCCTGCATTCACCATTGTGGGTGAAATCTCTGCAACAAAGTTAGTGTAGCTGATGTGCTGGCGGATTAACTTTTCAATTTCTGCACCATAACCATCTTGAGTTTTCACTATCAGTACTACTTCTGGTTCTTCAGTAATTTCCCCTTCCCAGCTATAAGCACAGGTAATCGGAAACCAATTCACGCAAACTGCTAACTTATGTTCGAGTAATGAGCGTCCAATTTGTCGCGCTTCATCTGTATTATTCAATGTGACGTAGTAGAGCTTCATTGAACATTCCCATTAAATTTTAGAACTGAGTAAGAGATTTATCTCAATTAAATTTGAACTAAATGAGCGCATAAATCAACTACGGCAACATTTTCTGATTTTTTACGTCAGCTACCAAATACTTGTGATTAAATCCTTAATTGTATGTTTTCATCCTGTCTTCTATCTAAAGTAGTAAATTATTTCTATAAATTTATACATATTTCCAGAGCTAAATTTTCAACCAGGAAGTTCATAAGTTTATGACTTATGACCGATTAATAAATATTAATTTTTCAGTAGAAATATTAAGTAGCATCACCAAGAAATAGAAATTTTGTGTATGAAGATACAAAAATTTATGATACTGTATGTTAGTTTTATAAAGTCAAGCAGATATCAATGTCCTGACTTGACGATTGTTTTTTAGCAATTATTAAAAATAAATTAATTCATCAGTATACCTGTCCGAAAAAGATTGCTAAATTTTCCAATATTATGTACGTAAGTACAACATAATTGGAATCACAATCACATACAGAAATCCGGTTTATTTTCCGAATCTATTTGTTTAGTCAGAGAGTAGGGAATAGCTAAGAGCCACTGTGTTGCGGAAGTTTCTTCCGTTTTAGCAGGTGGGCATTGGGAAGTAGGAAAGAAGCCTTTTGTGGGTGTACTGATGTGTTCTCAAATTAAATATGAGTCTTATATAAATCAAATTAATGACTCAACATTAATACTAAAACAAGCATAAATTTAATTACAAATCAAGATATTAGTAGGTGGTATTTTTAATAGTCTTGACAGCTAAATTAGACAATTAATTGCTCAAGAAAACTCGCCATGAATGCACTACCGATTACAAAACTTGCTGTCCCCGATAGATTTTGGTATACAGGAGTGAGGAAAAAAGTCTTAATTGACTTTGGTAGCGATCGCCCAAAAATTCTTCATCAAGTAGGACAGAGTTCAGGCTTTGAAGCAACTGCCAGCTACACCGACCCAATAACAGGTAAACTGCGGTTATACAGTGATGGTCAATTCATTTTCCACGGACAAACTCATGAAATATTAGATAACGGAGTTTGGGGTGCAAAAAGTTGGTCGGCGACACAAGCAGTAGCAATTGTACCTGCGCCTGGTAGTCATCCTGACAGATTTTATATCTTTACCAATAACAATCAGGAGATATATTACTCGATTGCGGATTTATCTCAAGGTATGAATGGTTCAGTAATTTTATTGAACCGGAAATTGACAGGTAAACAAGATAACCCTGGGGAAGCATTGGGTGTTGTACCCCATAGCAATGGCGAGGCTTTTTGGCTGATAATTTTTAATGGCAGAACAGAGGTGCGTGCCTACCTAGTAGATAAAAATGGCATCAATAGTAAATATGTAGCTTCACCAATTGATTTTCCCGAAAATCGGTTGAATCCCTTAGTTGGTAAAAAAGTTCATAAAGGTTCGATTATTTTCAGTCCCAATTGGCAGAAAGTTGCTTTGGGTGTGGCAGGGTTAGGAATTGCGATCGCCAAAGTTGACCGGACTACAGGTACAATTAGCCACAGCGATTTTTTAATTCGCGGTTCGGCTGGTTACTGTTGCGCTTTCTCACCTGATAGTACAAAGTTGTATTACTCTAGAGGTGATTGGGAGTTTGGACAGTGGAAACACCAGACTTTAGAAGGTTGGAACGCCACACCACATCAAATCGACTTAGTGACTGAGATTGAAACCGAAATTGATATTTTACCTATTGGCGATACAACTGGCTATTCTGGGCCGAGGTTAGCACCTGACGGCAAAATCTATTGGACAGGACAAGGCAAATCTTCTCTAGCGGTAGTCGAAAACCCCAACGCGCCAGGACACGCCCTCAGATTTAACCCTGATGGCTTACCCTTGGGAAATGGTATATTTGCTAGTTGGAACTTACCAACACAGACGTTTAGTTTTTGTCGGGAGTAGGGAGTGGTTCGGCTACTTCGGCTGCGCTCAGTACAAGTACGCTCACCAACCGGGAGTAGGGAGTAGGGAGTAGGGAGTAGGGAGTAGGGAGTAGGGAGAGAATCTTTTACTCAGCACTCATAACTCATAACTCAGCACTCATAACTCAGCACTCAGCACTCATTACTCACCTACATACGTCCCTAAAGCACGGGCGCTGTGTATCAAATAACTGCCGGGGTCTACGGGTGATGGGCTTTTAGCGACTACATCAGCAATGGGGACAGGGACAACTTGGCCATTTTGCCAAGCTACCATCCGGTCGTATTTTTCTTGGGCGATTAAATCTACAGCAGCTTTGCCAAAGACTGTAGCTGTGAGTCTGTCTAATGCAGAAGGAATTCCACCGCGTTGAATATGTCCTAAAACTGAAACTCGTGTATCTACTTCATGGTTAGTACATTGAGCGATTTGGTCGGCAATGTATTGTCCCATGCCACATTTTAATGATGGGGATTTGCTATTGAGTTCTAAACTGCAACTGTTACCAAAATCGGCTACGCAGGGTGAAATACCTTCCGCAACAACAACAATGGCAAATTTCCGCCGCCAAGTATTTCGCAGTTCGTCAATATGTTGACATAAACCGGGAATTGTGTATGTTAATTCGGGGATTAATATGACATCTGCGCCGCCGGCAATACCGGAATGTAAAGCTAAATGTCCGGCGTTGCGCCCCATCACTTCGACAATCATGACGCGATCGTGGCTGGCGGCGGTAAATGTGAGACGATTGAGAGCATCAACAATTGTATTCACAGCAGTATCAAATCCGATCGCTCTTTCTGTTAAAGCAACGTCATTGTCTATGGTTTTGGGAATCGTAATTAAATTCCAATTGCCAAGAATAGCTAGTTGATGGATGATGTTCATACTGCCATCACCACCAATGGCAATTAAAGCATCTAATTTTAACTCGGCATAACCAGCAATCATCTCACTAGCACGGGCTAAGGTATCACCCTTATTGATTGTGCCGAGAATAGTACCGCCCATATTCAGCAGGGGATCAATACCGCGTAAATCCCAACCGTGAACACTGAGTGCGATCGCTTGTCGCTCTAATAAACCTTGTGTAGCGTAAGGAATACCAACAACTTCCCAATCGTATGTGAGTGTGGCATGACTCACAACCGCACGAATCACACAATTCAACCCTGGACAGTCGCCACCACTAGTAAGAATACCAATACGTTTTTTCATAGTTATTTGTCATTGGTCATTTGTCATTTGTTATTAGATGTTCTCCCTTACATCTCTACACTCTGGTTACTGAGCGCAGTCGTTCGCGGAGCGTCTCGCAGAGAAGTACACCCTCGTACCCCACTCCCGGCTTTAGCCATGATAATAAGATGGTTCATAAATCCGCCCCCATTCAGGTTTATAAGTCCGCAAGGCCTTCATATATTGGGCGCGTTCAAAGGCGCTGGGATTTGGGCAATTTTTCTGACTCATGCTACCTTGCAACTGTCGGACTGATTCGTATTCGTGTTTTTCCATCCATTGGCGCATTTCCTCCTCGATGCAACGGATGTGATTAATACCTTGACGCAGCAGTACAGAACACAACATAGTAATATTTGCGCCAACCATCAGCATTTTTAAGACATCGTGAGCGTTATGAATACCACTAGTTGCGGCTAAGTCGGCATGGATGCGATCGTAGAGAATAGCAATCCAACGCAGAGGTAAGCGGATATCTTGGGGAGTGCTTAACAATACGTTTGGTTCGACTTCCAAGGTTTCGAGGTTGATATCTGGTTGATAAAAGCGGTTGAACAATACCAAAGCATCGGCCCCAGCATGATCTAAACGCTGGGCGAAATTGGCCATATTGGTAAAATAGGGACTCAGCTTGACTGCAACGGGAACATTCACAGAGGCTTTGACGTTACGCACCATATTGACGTAACTTTCCTCGATATCTTCCCCTGGAAGTTCCGTGTCAGTTTGGACGTAGTAGGTATTTAATTCTAGTGCAGAAATACCTGCTTGTTCTAAAAGCCTAGCGTAGTCAGTCCAGCCATCTAAAGAAGAACCATTCAAACTGCCAATAATTGGGATATCGACTTTTTCCTTAGCTTTGTGAATTAGTTCTAAATATTCGTCTGGGCCGATGCGAAATCTTTCTGGTTCAGGAAAATAAGTCAGAGATTCCGCAAAACTTTCTGTCCCATAAGTTAAGTGATGATGCAGTTCGTAGCTTTCTAAGATTAACTGTTCTTCAAACAGTGAGTGCATTACCACTGCACCAGCACCAGCATCTTCCATCCGTTGAATGTTATCAATATTTTCTGTTAGGGGAGACGATGAGGGGACAAGGGGCGATCGCAGTTGCAACCCCATGTATGTTGTAGTTATATCCATATTATTTAAGGGGTTAGAGGTTAGAAGCTAGGGAGTAGGGAGTATGAAATTTCAGACTTCACACTTCATACTTCATACTTTTCAACTGTTGATAGGTTTGCCATCGCGTATGAACATCGGCTTGGGCTTCTTGGAGTAACTGCTTGGCTGCTGCGGGGTTAATTTTGGTCAGCATTTTGAAGCGGTTTTCTAAATACATCGATTGTTCTATCGGTAGTTTTGGTGTGCGCGAGTCTATTTGTAGGGGATTTTCGCCGATGTTGCGGAGTTCGGGGTTATATCTATACAGTAGCCATCTACCAGAATCTACGGCGGCTTTTTGATTTTGCATTCCTTGACTCAAATCTATGCCGTGAGCAATGCAATGACTGTAGGCGATAATCAATGATGTTCCAGGATAAGCCTCGGCTTCTAAAAATGCTTTGAGTGTATGTTCATCTCTCGCACCCATCGCCACACTCGCAACGTAGACGTTACCGTAAGTCATAGCGATTAAACCTAAGTCTTTTTTGGGTGCAGGTTTACCACCAGCCGCAAATTTGGCGACTGCGGCTTTCGGGGTAGATTTGGACATCTGCCCGCCTGTGTTGGAATATACCTCTGTATCGAGAACTAAAATATTCACATTCCGACCACTGGCGAAGACGTGATCTAGTCCGCCAAAGCCGATATCATAAGCCCAACCATCACCGCCAATCATCCAGACACTTTTTTTCACGAGGTAGTCGGCAATACTCAGCAGTTCCTTGGCTTTGGGATGATTTATAATTTCTAGCTTTTGCTTGAGGATAGCAATGCGATCGCGTTGTTCGCAAATATCGGCTTCATCTTTCTGCACTGCGTTGAGAATACTATTTGCTAGTTCCTCTCCTACCACTGGTGCAAGTAAAGTCAGCAATTCGGCGGCGAATTCGGCTTGTTTATCAATGGAAATGCGAAAACCTAACCCAAATTCGGCGTTATCTTCAAATAAACTGTTAGACCAAGCCGGGCCGCGTCCTGCGGCGTTTTGTGTCCAAGGTGTGGTGGGTAAGTTACCGCCATAAATCGAAGAACAACCAGTGGCGTTAGCAACAATCATGCGATCGCCAAACAACTGTGTTGCTAATTTAATATAGGGAGTTTCCCCACAACCAGCGCAAGCACCAGAAAATTCAAATAGTGGTTCTTGCATTTGCTGTTGATTGATATGATTTAGCTTTAAGTTGCGTCTATCAGGGTTGGGAAGATTCAAGAAGAAATCCCAATTTTGCCGTTCAGCTTCTCGCAATGGGGGTTGTGGTTCCATATTGATGGCTTTTTTGCGCGTTTCGCTTTTATTCTTCGCCGGACACACATCGACGCAAATACCGCACCCTGTACAATCTTCTGCTGCTACTTGGATGGTATATTTTAACCCGTGCCAATCATGGTCTTTGGCATTGGTACTCTTAAAAGTCGGCGGTGCATTTTCTAGTTCTTGGGGTTCATAAACCTTACTGCGAATCACACTGTGGGGACATACCATCACACATTTACCACACTGCACGCAGACATCTGCATCCCACACAGGAATTTCTTGGGTAATGTTGCGTTTTTCCCATTTGGCTGTGCCGGTGGGGTAAGTTCCATCCACAGGTAATGCACTTACAGGTAAATCATCGCCACATTTAGCAATCATTTTACCCAACACTTCCCGCACAAAAGCTGGTGCAGTATCGGGTACAGGTGGGCGCAGTTCGATGTGACTATCTACACCTTGAGAAACTGGGACTTCGTGGAGGTTCTCTAAGGTGCGGTCTACGGCGTTGAGGTTCATTTGGACAATTTCATTGCCCTTTTTGCCGTAGGATTTGATAATTGATTGTTTGATTTGGGCGATCGCTTCTTCCCGTGGCAACACACCAGATAAAGCAAAAAAGCATACTTGCATGACCGTATTTATTCTGCCACCCATCCCGGCTTCGCGGGCAACTTTATAAGCATTAATTACATAAAATTTGAGTTGCTTTTCAATAATTTGTGTTTGAACTAATCTCGGTAATTTCTGCCAAACATCCTCTAAGCTATAAGGACTATTTAATAAGAAAATTCCACCAGGGATAATATGCGCCAACATCTCAAACTGTTCTAAAAATCCCCATTGGTGACAGGCGACAAAGTTGGCTTGGCTAATTAAATAAGTTGAGTGAATAGGTTGAGAACCGAAGCGGAGATGCGAAACCGTCACCGAACCAGATTTTTTCGAGTCGTAGACAAAATAACCTTGGGCGTAATTATCAGTTTCTTCGCCAATAATTTTAATAGAGTTTTTATTTGCACCCACAGTCCCATCGGAACCCAAACCATAGAAAATTGCCCGGACTATATTATCAGGTTCGATGTGAAATTCAGGGTCATAATCTAAGCTGGTGTGAGTGACATCATCGTTAATGCCAATTGTGAAATGATTTTTAGGTGTAGTCTGTGCCAAATTATCAAACACCGCTTTAATCATCGCCGGTGTAAATTCTTTGGAAGATAAACCATATCTTCCGCCAACAACTTGGGGAGTGCTGAGTTGAAAGTGCTGTTCACTGAGCGGAGCCGAAGTGTGAGTGCTGAGTGCGTGTTCAGTTATAGCTGTAACAACATCCAAATACAACGGTTCACCGGATGCGCCTGGTTCTTTACTGCGGTCTAAAACGGCAATAGTGCGAGTAGTGGCGGGTAAAACATCAACAAATCTTTGACTATCAAAGGGACGATATAGCCGCACTTTAACTACACCAACTTTTTCACCACGGGCATTGAGATAATCTACGGTTTCTTGGACGGCTTCGCAACCAGAACCCATAATTACGATAATTCTCTCGGCGCTGGAGTCACCATAATATTCAAATAATTGATATTGTCGCCCTGTCATTTGGGCGAACTCATCCATGATTTTTTGGGTGATTTCTGGACAATTATTATAATAAGAATTAACCGTTTCTCTGGCTTGAAAATAAACATCAGGGTTTTGGGCTGTACCCCGTAACACTGGTTTATCGGGAGTTAAGGCGCGGGAACGATGGGCAAATACTAATTCATTGGGAATGAAAGCGCGTAAATCTGCTTCATCTAAAAGCTCTAATTTATCAACTTCGTGGGAAGTGCGAAAACCATCAAAGAAATGTAAAAAAGGCAGGCGAGATTCTAAACTTGCTCTGGTAGAAATTAAAGCAAAATCATGGGCTTCTTGCACAGAGGCGGCGCATAACATCGCAAAACCAGTACCACGACAAGCCATCACGTCACTATGGTCGCCAAAAATCGATAGACCTTGGGCAGCGAGCGATCGCGCCGCAATATGAAATACTGTAGGTGTGAGTTCTCCCGCGATTTTGTACATATTCGGGATCATCAACAATAATCCCTGGGATGCGGTGAATGTGGTTGTTAAAGAACCTGTTTGCAAAGCACCATGTACAGCACCCGCTACGCCGCCTTCACTCTGCATCTGCACTACTGTTGGTACAGTTCCCCAAATATTTGGTTTACTTTCACTCGCCCAAGCATCCGCCCATTCAGCCATCGGTGACGAAGGCGTAATGGGATAAATGGCGATAACTTCATTCAGTTTATAGATAACTTGGGCAACAGCTTCGTTACCATCAATGGTTGCAAAGGTTCTGTTGTTCATTCTGCTCCGTTCCCCTGAGTTGATAAAAGAGGCTAGTATCGCTACACGGAAGTCAAAAGTTAAAAGTCAAAAGTTAAAAGGCTTGTGGTATCGTTATTATTTCTTTTTCCTTTTGCCTTGTTGTACTAGCCTCTCTTGCTTCTAGACTTTGCTGTTTCTAAGTTGAAGTTAAAGTAAAAACTTGAGGAACTTGTGAGGACAATATACAAGGAAGGATTCTTAGCTGAAACCACATAGATTAAGTCATAAATAAGACTAAGTGATTCAACTGTTGAGCAACAGCTTATGATGCGGTTATAGTCAAAATCCAATATTTATATATATTTTGACTAATTTTATCTGTTTGTGAACACTCAGTTATTTCTTGGGAATACTAGCTTTATCAATATAAATTATACCATGAGGTCAGTAGAGATGGCGGCTAGTGCTACTCCCGTGATTCCTGGATATCAAATTAGCTCTCAGCTTTATGCAGGTTCTAAAACCCAAGTTTATCGAGCTATCCGAGAGAAAGAAAATCTCCCAGTCGTCATTAAACTGCTGACCTCTGAATCTCCCAACTTCAATGAATTATTGCAATTTCGTAACCAATATACCATTAGCAAAAATCTCAATATTCCTGGGATTATTCGTCCTTTAGGGTTAGAAGCATATAACAATGGTTATATTTTGGTGATGGAAGATGCTGGAGAAATTTCTTTAAAAGAATATGTTGAAAATACGCCATTATCACTCGTTGATTTTTTAGCGATCGCTATTCAATTAACCCAGATTTTGCAAGATTTACACCAAAATCGTGTGATTCATAAAGATATTAAACCAGTCAATATCTTAATTCATCCCCAAACTCAAAAAGTTAGATTAATAGATTTTAGTATTGCCTCTCTTTTACCCAAAGAAACTCAAGAAATTAAAAGTCCTAATATTTTAGAAGGTACACTTGCTTATATCTCTCCTGAACAAACAGGAAGAATGAATCGAGGGATAGATTATCGTAGTGATTTTTATTCTTTAGGTGTGACGTTTTATGAGTTACTAACCGGAGAATTACCATTTATCTCTGCTGATCCAATGGAGTTGGTGCATTGTCATCTGGCAAAAATGCCAACAGCAATAGGGAACAATAAAGAAATCCCACAGATAATTTCAGATATTGTGCTGAAATTAATGGCGAAAAATGCCGAAGATAGATATCAAAGTGCTTTGGGATTAAGATATGATTTAGAAATTTGTTTAGCTCAACTCCAAGAGACAGGCGAAATTAGAAATTTTGCCATAGGAAAGCGGGATACTTGCGATCGCTTCTTGATTCCTGAAAAACTTTATGGCCGAGAATCTGAAGTCAGCATCCTATTACAAGCTTTTGAGCGCGTCACTAATGGTAGTTCCGAAATGATGTTGGTGGCTGGGTTTTCGGGAATTGGTAAAACTGCTGTCGTCAATGAAATCCACAAATCAATTACTCGTCAGCAAGGATATTTTATTAAAGGTAAATTTGACCAATTTAACCGGAACATTCCCCTATCAGCATTTGTACAAGCATTCCGGGATTTAATGGGACATTTGTTGTCAGAAACTGAGGCACAGTTGCAAACTTGGAAAACTAAAATTTTGGCGGCGTTAGGTGATAATGGACAAGTGTTAATTGAGGTAATTCCTGAACTAGAATTAATTATTGGTAAACAACCTACTGTGCCAGAAGTGTCAGGAAATGCGGCACAAAATCGCTTTAATTTATTATTTTCAAATTTTATTGCTGTCTTTACAAGCAAAGCACATCCATTAGTTATTTTTCTCGATGATTTACAGTGGTCAGATTCCGCTTCCTTACAATTGATTAACCTGCTGATGCAGGATAACAGTTATTTACTTTTATTGGGAGCTTATCGAGACAATGAAGTTTCACCTACACATCCATTTATGTTGATGGTAGATGAACTGAAGAAAGCTCAAAAAACTGTGAATACAATTATTCTGTCGCCCCTTGCTTTCGGTGATATGAATCAATTAGTTGCCGATACATTGCATTGTACAACCGAGCGAACGCACCCTCTGACAGAATTAATTACTCGCAAAACTCAAGGAAATCCATTTTTCATTACCCAGTTTCTCAAAGCATTACACGAAACCGGCAAGATTATATTTAATCGTCAACAAGGCTATTGGGAATGTGATATTGCCCAAATCAATACCTTATCTCTAACTGATGATGTCGTAGAATTTATGGCGACTCAGTTACAGAAATTACCTAGTGAAACCCAAGAAGTACTCAAGTTAGCCGCTTGTATTGGTAATTCTTTTGATTTAACAACTTTAGCGATTATTTATCAACAATCACCAGACAATACAGCAACAGCTTTATGGAAAGCTTTACAAGAAGGATTGATTCTGCCACATAGCCAAATGTACAAATTCTATCTTAATTATGATGTAGCTGAAAAAAATATTGGCAATATCGAAAAGGTCGTTTACCGCTTTCTACATGATCGCGTCCAACAAGCTGCTTATTCCCTCATTCCTGAATCACAAAAACAAGCTACTCACCTCAATATTGGTCAATTACTTTTGAGTAATTTAGCAGTACCAGAATTAGAAAACCGGATATTTGATATTGTAAATCAGCTAAATATTGGGATAGCATTAATTCAAGATATTCACCAAAAAGAACAGTTAGCACAGTTAAATTTGCAAGCTGGGAATAAAGCGAAAGCTGCTACAGCTTACTCCGCATCTGTCAGTTATTTAAACACTGGTGTTGCACTTCTAAATCCAGATAGCTGGCAAAGTCAGTATGAGTTGACTTTGAAACTGTATGAATCTTTAGCAGAAGCAGAATATTTAAATACTAATTTTGCCAAATCAAAATATTTAATTGACCAAACCCTATTATCGGCTCGTCACTCATTAGACAAAATCAAGGTCTATGAAATTCAAATTCAATCATACACATCCCAAAATCAACTTCTAGATGCAATAGATACAGGTAGAGAAGCTTTGAATTTACTGGGTATAGATTTCCCAGAACAATGTGATGTTGAAACTATGAACAATCAACATCAAAAACTCAAAATTATTTTAGGCGATCGCCCAATAGCAACCCTAGCTGATTTACCACTGCTAAATGAATTATATCAATCAGCAGCAATGCGAATTCTGGCGGGTTTATTTGCATCGGTATATTTAGCTAAACCAGAATTGTTACCTTTAAAAATATTCACAATGGTGAAAATCTGCATTCAATATGGTAACTCTCCTCAAGCTGCGATCGCCTATAGTCTTTATGGCTTATTTTTATGTGCTACAGGAGAAATAGCACGCGGCTATGAATTTGGTAAACTGGCAACTATTGTTTTAGAAAAATTACAAGCTAAAGAATTAACTAGTAAAGTTAATTTTACTTTTGCCTTATTTATTAAACATTGGCAAGATTCTATTCGTTCTGTACTCCCAGTATTTTTATCTGGTCTAACTAGTGGGTTAGAACATGGCGATTTAGAATATGTTGGTTATTGCGCTAATAGCTATTGTCAATTTTTATTTTGGACAGGAGAAAATCTCGAAATTACTGAAGCTGAAGCAGAGAAATACTGCCAGCTAGTTCAGGAAATTAAACAAGAAGCCTCTGTAATTTGGGTAAATACATGGCGACAAACAGTCAATAATCTGCGGGGTAAAGCGGAAAATCCTACAATGCTCATTGGTTCTAGTTTCAATGAACTTGTAACTCTCCCATCTTTAATTCAAAGTTGTAATGTATGTGGAATTTGCTATGTTTATTTAGCCAAACTTTTACTGTTGTATTTATTTAATGAACCTAAACGTGCAGAAGAGTATGCGAATAAATTTGAAGAATATGAGCAAGGTGTAGCAGGATTATTGGTTCTGCCTTTGAAGAATTTCTATCAATCTTTGAGTTTACTATCATTATATTCTAGTCCCGATGCAGAGATTAAAACTGTTGATTTTGATAAGGTTATCAATAATCAACAGTTACTGAAAAAATGGGCGGAACATGCTCCGATGAATTACCTGCATAAGTTTCATTTAGTAGAAGCAGAAATTCATCGAGTATTAGGAAAAAACTATGAGGCTATAGAATACTATGATCGCGCCATTTCTGGAGCTAAAGCTAATGGTTACATTCAAGAAGAAGCCTTAGCTAATGAACTAACAGCCAAATTTTATCTGAACTGGGGTAAAGTAAAACTGGCTCAAGTCTATATAGAACAAGCTTATCACTGCTATGCTCTTTGGGGTGCAGCAGCCAAAATCACTCATTTAGAACAACAATATCCCCAACTACTTGCAGCTATTATCAAACCTACAAAACAAGGCATTAACTCTGAAGCAAGTATAACTCAACATATCTCTAGTAAGACTACTGGTAAAGACTTTTGGTTAGATTTACCAGCAGTTATGAAAGCTGCACAAGCTATTTCACAAGAAATTGAATTAGAAAAATTATTGGCAACTTTAATGCAGATTGCTATAGCTAATGCAGGCGCACAAGTTGGTTATTTATTTTTGCTGCAAAATGAACAATTAGTAGTAGTAGCTAAAGCCAATACTGAGCAAGTAACAACTTTAGAAGTTCCTTTAGAAGAATCCCAAAATATTCCCCATAGTTTGATTTATGCCGTAGCACGCACTCAACAAACGACTGTATTTGAAAACCTGAGTGATTCACTACAATTTGCCAAAGATAAATATATCATTACTCATCAGCCTAAATCAGTTTTATGTACTCCCATTAGTCGTCAAGGCAAACTTGTCGGGATTTTGTATTTAGAAAATAACTTAACTATCGGAGCTTTTACAAGCGATCGCATTGAAATTCTACAACTGCTCACCAGCCAAGCAGCTATTTCTGTAGAAAATGCTCGTTTATATCAACAAGCAGAAAACTATGCTTATACCTTAGAAGTAGAAGTAGACCGTAAGACTCAAGCCCTCAAACAAAAAGCTGAAGATTTAGAACAAACTTTAACCCAATTACAACAAACTCAAGCACAATTAATTCATAGCGAAAAAATGTCATCTCTTGGGCAAATGGTAGCGGGAATTGCTCATGAAATTAACAATCCAGTAACTTTTATTCAGGGCAATCTTAATCATACAAAAAATTACATTCAAGATATGATGCGGTTGCTGAAACTTTATCAGCAGGAATATCCCCAACCTAATTCTGCTATTCAAGCTATGGAAAAAGAAATTGAGCTTGATTTTTTGTTAGCAGATGCTAATCAAACCTTAGAATCTATGAAAGCAGGGAGCGATCGCATTAGTCAAATTGTTTTGAGTTTACGTAACTTTTCGCGGCTAGATGAGGCAGAAATTAAGGCTGTAGACTTACACAGTGGAATTGAAAGCACATTATTACTTGTGCAGCATCGCTTACAAAAATCCGCAAATTCCCCCGAAATACAGGTGATTAAGAACTATGGCAATCTACCTTTAGTAACTTGCTATCCCAGTCAATTAAATCAAGTCTTTCTGAATATTATTAACAATGCGATTGATGCAATTCGAGCGCATCCCCAAAACAGTGAACAACCCCAAATTCGTATTTTTACTGAAGTAATTGAAAATGCAAAGTTAAAAATTGCGATCGCAAATACACACAGTTTCATCCCTGAGAGTCTCCACAACCGGATTTTTGAACCCTTTTTTACAACCAAATCCGTGGGACAAGGAAAAGGTTTGGGATTATCTGTGAGTTATTCAATCATTCAACAACATAACGGTACTTTAACTGTGCGTTCTCAGCCAAACACAGAAACAGTGTTTGAAATTGTCCTCCCTATTGCTTAAATTCCGCAAAACTCCCATCATCCCATATCAAGTTTGTTGTGTATTTTGGGAATAATTTAAACACCTTTAACCGTATTGCCAACTGTTCATATTTTCTTCAGTTGTCATTTTTTGCCAGACGCAACCCCACACAGCCATACTAGATAAACACAACTTGTAGAACTCGGCTCATGAAAAGTATTAGTTCACTTTCTCTTACCAAAAAGTCTCCCGTCATTCTCGTAGCTGATGATGATCCCGTCATCCGTATGACATTGCGGCGAATTATGGAAAATGAAGGCTACCAAGTAGTTGAAGTTGCTAATGGTAAACAGTGTTTAGATGCTTATGAAACTGTGAAGCCCGATATCATTTTGCTAGATGCTATCATGCCTGTAATGGATGGTTTTACCTGTTGTCAGGAATTATTACAAATTAACAGAGATAATTTAAAATCAGCAATGACAAAGTTTAATTCAGAGTTGGAAATACATGAACTCTTGATTTCTAAACTTTGGAAACATACGCCAATAGTCATGATTACGAATTTAGATGACGAAGATTCTATTAATCGTGCTTTTGATGTAGGTGCAATCAACTTTATTACAAAACCAATTCAACTAACAGTCTTACGTCGGCAGTTGCGCCAATTACTCAAACAAGCACAAGTTTATAAACAATTAGAAGCAGCTAATAAAGCCTTGCAAGAACTAGCAAACGAAGATAGTTTAACTGGCTTGGCTAATCGTCGTCGCTTTGATGATTATCTCAATACCCAGTGGATTAATTTAGCCCAGCAAGCTTTACCTTTATCGCTGATTCTTTGTGACATTGACTTTTTTAAATTATATAACGACCAATATGGTCATCCGATGGGAGATGTTTGTTTAAAAAAAGTCGGTAATGCCTTAAACTCAACAGTTCAAAAATATCAAGATTTAGTGGCTCGTTATGGCGGCGAAGAATTTGCCGTCATTATGCCCAATACCCATGCGGCTGGTGCTGTTCATATTGCTCATTTAATTCAATCAGAAATCAGAAATTTACAAATTATTCATGATGGTTCTTTAGTGAATCAGTACGTGACTTTAAGCTTAGGCGTAGCAACTGTAGTGCCAACTTGGGGTGCGTCAGCTCTCGATTTAATTATTGATGCAGATAAGGCACTTTACCAAGCAAAAGAAGCCGGACGCAATCGCATTGTTTCAAATGTCAAGATGATGGTCTAAAATTTTACTTTACTTTTCCAGCAGATTATTCATAATTAGTCTTTTTTCAATACAATTCCAGAACAAAGCCGCATACCAAAAAACTTTCCCCCCTCTCTCCTACAAGATACTGCACAATAAATGTAGTTCGTTGTGGTGACTACCAACAAATGCCAACTACACTTGCTGACGCACAAAATTTAGTTGCTGACCTCATCTCCCGCTACTCATCCCGTGTAGATTATTTGATGATTCGCCTAGAGGAAGCAGAAGGGACTGATATCTTGTTGCGTGGCGACAAAGTAGAAACCCTTAGTGAAGGTATTTCTATTGGTGGACATATTCGCGCTTGTTATAAAGGTGGCTGGGGTTTGAGCAGTTTTAACCAGCTTTCTACTATTAAAGAACGAATTGAGGAAGCGATCGCAGCTGCTCGCATGGTAGGTGATGAAGAAACTCTACTAGCCCCCATTGACCCAGTGCAAGCAGTCTGTCAATTACCTTTGATGGGTACAGATCCGCGTAAAATTAGCTTATCGCAGAAAAAACAATTGTGCGATCGCTACACTCAACTATTAAAAAGTGTTGACCCTCAAATTACTACAACTTCCGTTCGCTACGGTGATAGCGCCCAAAGAATCATCATTGCGACCTCAGAAGGTACACTCATTGACCAATCTTGGGTAGATATGGAAATGCGCTTCGCTGCCACAGCCAGAAACGGCGAAACAGTCCAAACCGGAAGAGAAACAACAGGTTCTCGCAAAGCCTACGAAGATTTAATCAATTTAGATGAACAAGTCAAAAGTGCCGCACAAAGAGCCGTTGCAGCTTTATCTCTCCCACCAGTTAAAGGTAATACCTACACCGTAGTTATTGACCCCATCCTCACAGGTTTATTTGTTCATGAAGCCTTTGGTCATCTTTCCGAAGCCGATATGGCTTACGAAAACCCCGACTTACTCGAAGTTATGACCATCGGGCGGCGGTTTGGGCCAGAAGAACTACAAATTTTTGATGGTGCAGCCCCAACCGGACACCGTGGTAGTTATTTTTATGATGATGAAGGTACACCCGCCACCACTACCCAACTTATCCAAGATGGGGTTTTAGTGGGAAGGTTGCACTCACGAGAAACCGCCGGCAAATTAGACGAAGCCCCCACTGGTAACGCACGTTGTCTCAATTATCACTTCAGTCCCATTGTCCGCATGACTAATACCTGGATAGAACCAGGAAAAACGCCAGTCGCCGATTTATTTACCGATATCAAAGAAGGAGTCTACGCCCGTAACTGGCTCGGCGGGATGACTAATGGTGAAATGTTCACCTTTAGCGCCGGGGAAGCATGGATGATTAGAAACGGTAAAATTGCCGAACCTGTCAGAGATGTCACACTGTCGGGTAATGTTTTCCAAACCCTAGCTGATATTGAAGCAATTGGCGATGATTTCTACTGGGATGAGTCTGGTGGCTGCGGTAAAGGAGGACAAAACGGTTTACCTGTAGGCTGTGGTGGCCCCAGTCTCCGCATTAAAGATGTCGTTGTAGGCGGAGAAGCTTAGTTAAACTCGTAATTGGTAATTTGTAATTACAAATTACCAATCATAAAATTTTCCATCCCAATAAGGTAAATTTATAGCGGTTATCGGTGGGATGAGGTACATTTCAACCCCACCCCCAACCCCTCCCCGCAAGCGGGGAGGGGAGCGTTTGCGTAAGCAAATGCGGGGTGGGGTTCCGACTGTATTACAAGCAAGTAAGAACCGCTATATCTAGCCTCCAGCCCCTAGCCTCTAGCCACTATCAACTTGTACTGCACTCAATCGGAAAACGCTATATCTATGATTTCTTGAGCGAAGCCATCCACATATCTGGCGGGTCGGCATAGTAATCTATTTCTACAACTTGATATCGTAATAATTCAGAATCACACCGTAAAAGAATGTAATCAAATGGCTGAATGCCTTGACCGATGGCTGTCATTCTGCCTTCTAAACTACAATTGAGCAACTCAAATACATAATCTTTACCTGGAATAAATTGACTGTAATCATGTGTTCTACATTTTTGCTTTGGTTCATTAATTGACATAACTGATAATGGCAACCAATTAAAAAAATTAAAACTTAAAGTCATAGCTTTTTTCATACCAAAATTACGAAACCGATATATCTTGAGCAATAACAAATAGTGAAAACCAGAAGATAACCTCTATCTCCTGATAAATAACTGTTTATGTAGATGAACCAACAGGTCGAATCAGTAACCGTTTCATCATTTTATAAGCAGGATTCCGAATCGAGGCAAGTTTTTTGTAGACTTAATTCTGAATTTTAATTGTTTAATTTTTAGCTAAAGATAATATCCGTGTTACTGTTGATGCTAACTATAATATCTATCAATGATTCAGTTTCTTGTAGTAGACTCCTCAAAGATAGGTTAGTACACAAATTATAGAAGTATAAAAGGTAGTGTTCACATCCTATTTACTAAAATTTCAATTAAGAACACTTGAAGATATAAGTCTTGATTACTTGACTTTCGATTATATATAAATATGTGTATTCAAGATGACATCCGAGTGTCATTTGGATGAATTTTTATCAAAAATACAAAATTTTAAATTATTTCAGTGGCCACTCAGCGAATTGTTAATATAGGAATCCGGTTTGATTTCTGAATTTATTTGTGTAGGTAGGGAATAGGGAATGGGGAGTCGGGAGTAGGAAAGAAGACTGATCTGAGTGTACTGATTTTTTCCCAAATCAAATATCAGTCCTATACCAATTCCCAAAATTACTGATACTCACATCTTGCACCTAGCCTTGGCAAATGGAATTCGCGGCTACACAAACGAAGTCCGCCTACGCGGACTAACGTAAAATAAAGGGTTTGGAACCTGCGTAGGTGGTCACTGAGCTTGTCGAAGTGCAGGTTTTGTCTGTGTAGCCACGACTTCAGTCGCCTGGTGCAAGATATGTGGATATACTTCCTCTGCACACGCCAGAGTGCTTCGAGTCGGGAGATACTTTCGGCAGTGAGGGAGTCGGCAAAGCCGCCCAACGCAATGCCTCACCACGCAACTGGCTCCTCTGCTTCCGATCGCCGAGCGACTTGTACCGAACGGAGTCGAGGTAAGTCGAGGCACTGCTTACCGATATGTATCATATTTAAAGTGAAATGGTATACTCTCTAGCCCCTAACTTATACAAAAATAAGCGTTACAAAAAATGTAACAGCCACAGTAATACCTAAGCAAATTAGTAAAATAACAAAAGATTTTCCGCAATCTTGCTGATGACAAATCAAAAATTGTCATTAGCCCTTATACCCCGCCCCCTTTCACCCCTAAACCCAATTTCCATAGAAAATTTTGATGGGTAAGTCCTGGTTTGAAACCCTATCCCGCCTAGAACTAAAGTTTCAGGCTAATAGCCAAAGTCCACTCAAGTGGACTGAAATGAATTTCTGGTTGAGTCCTCTTCAGAGGACTTGCGCTATGAGACTCAGAATTGATTCCGAGGCGGGATAGATGCACTCAACCTAGATTTATATGTACGCCATAGTCTCAAAGATGTCGGGTTTGGTTCCTCAAGCAAACCGACACCCAATATACAAAAAACTATGAAAAATCCTTTTCCCCACTATCTTTTTTTACCTTTATTGCTGAGTTCGCTGCTGTTATCAGATACAGTCAGCGCCACATCAAAAACTCAAACGTTGCAGATAGCACAACAACCAACCCAACCAGACGCAACCCGCGCCGCAGCAGTACAAGCATTAAGTGAAGGATCAGAGTTGTACAAGCAAGGTACAGTCGAAAGCTTACGACAGGCAATTGCAAAATGGCAAATTGCCTTACCCCTGTGGCAGAAATTAGGGGATAAATCTTATGAAGCTGTAACTCTAGTGGGAATTGGTCGAGTCTACTCAGATTTAGGAGAAAAGCAGAAAGCACTGTCATTTTATAACCAAGCTCTGCCCATAATTCGTGCGGTAGGCGATCTCGTGGGGGAAGCTACTACTCTCAATAACATTGGTCAAGTCTACTCAGATTTAGGAGAAAAGCAGCAGGCATTGTCATATTACAACCAAGCTCTGCCCCTCAGACGTGCCGTGAGAGATCGCTCCGGGGAAGCCACTGCTCTCAATAACATTGGTGCAGTCTACTCAGAATTAGGACAAAAGCAGCAAGCACTGTCATATTACAACCAAGCTCTGCCCCTGTATCGTGAGGTGAGCGATCGCGCGGGGGAAGCTACTACTCTCAATAACATCGGTGGAGTCTACTCAGAATTAGGAGAAAAGCAGCAAGCACTGTCATTTCTCAACCAAGCTCTGCCCCTACATCGTGCAGTGGGCGCGATCGGGGGGGAAGCCACTACTCTCACTGGCATTGGTCTAGTCTACTCAGATTTAGGAGAAAAGCAGCAAGCACTGTCATTTTTCAACCAAGCTCTGCCTCTATTACGTGAAGTCGGCAATCTTGCAGGAGAAGCCACTACTCTCAATAACATTGCTTACGTAGAACGAGACAAAGGCAACCTTCAAACCGCGCTTACTCAAATTGCGGCAGCAGTCAAAATTGTTGAAGAATTACGCACCAAAATCGACAGCAAAGAATTGCGTACTTCCTACTTCGCTACTGTACAAGACTATTACCAGTTCTACACCGACTTGCTGATGCAGTTGCATAAAAAAGAACCAAGCAAAGGTTATGCCGCCCAAGCACTGCACATCAGCGAACGTTCCCGCGCTAGAGGTTTAGTTGAACTCTTAACCGAAGCCAATATTGATATCCGCAAAAATATTACCCCGGAATTAGCAGCCGAGGAAAAACGTCTACAACTGCTACGAGAAGCCAAAGAAAAACAACTATCACAATTAGCCAGTCAATCCCAACCACCAGCAGCACTCATCGCCGCCACTAAAAAAGAAATCGAAGACATCCTCAAACAACAGCAAGAACTCACAAACAAAATTCGGGCGACTAACCCAGAATATGCCGCCTTGAAATATCCCCAACCCCTCACCTTGCCACAAATTCAGCAACAACTCGATAAAGATACACTCTTATTGCAATACTCCATCGGTGAAAAACGCAGTTATCTGTGGGCTGTCACACCCACTTCTCTCAACAGCTACGAACTACCAGGGCGCGACAAAATAGCCCAAGCCGTAAAAAACTATAAAGAACCCTTACTATTTTGTCAAAACCGCGACTGTCAAAGCCTCTCTTCTCGGCAACAAGCTAAATTCTTCCAAGCAGCAACCCAACTCAGTCAACTTATCCTTGCACCTGTGGCTGAAAAATTAGCTGACAAACGCTTAGTTATCGTTGGCGATGGCGCATTACAAGATATTCCCTTTGCGGCCTTAGTTGCACCCAACACTCCCGCCACCAACCAAAAAGATTACCAACCCCTCATCCTCAAACATGAAATTGTCAATTTGCCTTCTATGACAGCTATTGCTACCCACAGGCAAAAATTGCGTCAAAGGCAATTAGCACCCAAAACTTTAGCAGTTCTGGCTAACCCTGTGTTTAGTGCCGAAGATGAACGGGTAACAGGTAAACCAGCAGGAGTTACATCAGACTTAGACATCCGTGGTCAATTAGAACAGTCTGCCCTAAAACGCGCCGCACGCAATATCAACCGCAGTCAGTGGTGGGATGCGCTTCCCGGTACGCTCAAGGAAGCAGAGGCAATTTTACCGTTAGCACCATCAGACAGCCGCCTATTAGCTGTTAACTTCGATGCTAACTATAACTGGGCAACCAGCAAACAACTTGCACAATATCGCTTTGTGCATTTGGCAACACATGGCTTTGCTGACCCCACCAACCCAGAGTTATCAGGAATTGTGCTGTCTTTAGTTAACAAGCAAGGTCAATCTATTCCTGGTTATTTGCGCCTGAGTGATATTTTCAACCTGAATTTACCTGCTCAATTAGTGGTATTAAGTGCCTGTGAAACTGGTCTAGGTGCAGATATCAAAGGCGAGGGCTTGGTAGGGTTGACAAGAGGTTTAATGTATGCAGGTTCCGCCAGTGTGGCCTTGTCGTTGTGGCAAGTGAGTGATGACGCGACACCAGAACTAATGAAGGAGTTTTATCAACAAATGTTGCAAGGGAAAAAGTCACCGAATGCCGCCTTACGTGCGGCGCAAATAGCTATGTTGCAAAATCCCGATTGGCGTTATCCGTACTATTGGGGGGCTTTTACAGTTCAGGGTGAGTGGCGATGAGGAGGAAGTTTCACGCAGAGACGCAGAGACGCAGAGAAGTGTTTAAGCTGATTCTCATTGAGAAATGGTATTAGTGTTCATAAATAAAGGAGTTTGATGTCATGAATAACAAATCTATTTTATTTATCTCTGGTGTTGTTGGTCTGATGACTTTGGGTGTTTGGTTTTCTGTGGAAGCACAGGTGAAAAAACAACCAGCAACAACCACAGCCCCGACGTTAAAAAAAGTAGGTCAATTAGAATTACAAAATAATGGCAAACCTTTTAAACCGTCAGAATTAGAACAATCAAATAAACCTATTAAAAAAGGAACCAGGGGAACTATAGGCAGAGACGATCGCCTGCCGATGTTAAGCAATAATTATCCTTGGTCTACTGTTGGTCGAATTGTGGGTGAATCGAACTCGCAAACTTACACCTGTACAGGAACTTTAATTGATGAAGATATTGTATTAACCAATGCTCATTGTGTAGTTGACCCCAAAACTGGCAATGTAGCAGATAGAGTTGCTTTTCTACCAAATGTAGTTGATGGTCGATATCAAGATAGAGCTTATGCAGTGCAGTATCTAGCGGGTACACACTTTCAAGATCAAAATGCTGCGGCTAATGATTGGGCGGTAATAAAAATTGATAGACCTCTGGGGCGTAAATATGGTTATCTAGGTTGGAAGTCGTTACCTTCTACAACTTTAATTCGCAATGAGAAAAAATTCTTTTTTGTCGGATATTCTGGTGATTATCCCCAAGCAGAAACAGAAAAGTTTTGGGGTTTAACAGCCGGACAAGGATGGACGGCAGGTTTTCAAGCTGGTTGCAGTATTGTAGATGAACAGTCCAGTATCTTATTACATGACTGCGATACTGCGGGTGGTTCATCTGGCGGCCCCATTATTGCTTCGATTGGTGGTGAACCTTATATTGTGGCTTTAAATAATGCGGAAATTAAAGATAGTAGCACTGGTAAAGGAATCATTAATTTGGCTGTGAATATATCCTTTTTAGATAGGTTATTTGGGAAGAAATAAGAGGCTAGGGGCTAGTGAGAAATAAATTCGTAGCGTGTGTTAGGCGTAAGCCGTAACGCACGGAGAAATATGGTGCGTTACAGCTAATTTACTTTCGTAAGTTCCAAAATCCTTGTATAGCTGTAACACACCCTACTGGCGTGGTAAGCCTTAAATGTTGGCAAAGTCTTCTATCGGTGCGATCGCATATTTTCCTTGTTCATCTTGAGTGACTAAACCTAATGCGATTAAATCTCGATCAATAAACAATTTCGTTGCTTTACCACCTGCGTCAATTTTATGATTAATTAACTCCATTGCGTAGCAAATTGTATCGTAAACTCTTTGAGGATTCACCGCAGTTGTAATTGGTTGATATCTACTCACCGATTCACATAATCGATACACACCGCGTTCTTGAAATTGGGGATAGCCATAATAATTGACGGCGCGTGGTAAAAAATATCCAGCAGTAATTGGCTTTGTTCCTGACGGACGCACACAGGCGTAACTACAGTCACCAACTGTATCAGCCGCCATACTCCCAGGCATAAATCGCAACACATTAAAATTCAAAAAATCTGGGTTACACTTTTCAATACCAAAGCGAATCGCCTCGATATCATCCTCAAAAGTCGTTGGTTCATATCCCATAATCTCAGTTTTATGAGAATTTAATTTAGCTTTTGGTAAACCTAAAATTAAAAAATAACTACTAGGTAAACCAGCTTGATTCATTTCTTGAAAAACTCTGACAATCTTAGCTGGATAATCAAAGGCTTGTTTAATTTGACTGGCAACAGAACCGTTAAATTTATGATTAGCTAATGAAACTTCTGGTAAAGTATGCTCAACCCCGAAAAACATATATACACAATTATGTTCTACTAAATAACGCATCTGTTCATAGTTGATTTTATCGATGCGTGTATTAGAACCCCACACAAAGCCTTCTTCTTGGAGAATTTCGGCTTCGCGTCTGGCTGCATAATCATGGACTGTAAAAGTATCAACATCTAAATAAACTGCTTCATAACCACGCTGTTTTAATTGCTGTAATTGTCTCTTAAAAGATGTTTCACTTAACCTAATCACATTATTACTTTCACTACTTTTATTACAAAAACCACATCCCCAAGGACAGCCGCGCTGAGTAAAAAGTTGGGCGGTTTTTAATTGTCTACCGTCTGAAGCTTTAAAAATATCCATATCATGTACTTGGGGTACATGAACTAAACCAAAGTTTTGGTCAATATCATCAAAGTTATTCACTCTTGTTGCAATAGTTCGATGAAATTTTCCCTCCTGAGTTATAAAACACAACCCTGGTAATTTTGGCATCTCCTGATAAAAAGTGCCTCTAGCAACTGCATAAGCAATTTCGATAATTGATTCTTCGCCTTCACCATCACAATAGGCTGTAATCCAAGGTGTAATCCGGGCAATATCTTCAATGCTTTTAGTTGCATAACCTCCAACTAAAACTGGTACGTTTTCTCTGCCATATTTTTGCAGTTCGGCAAAAATTTTACTACTATGATTGTCAATTTCTGGCCATTGTGTTGTTAGACAACCAGAAAATATAATTAAATCAGCATCTCTGATGTCAGATAAAACATCATCAATAGATAAATCAAGGCGTTCTAAATCTAGTTGTAAAACCTGCCTAAATCCAGCGTTGAATAAACTTGAAGCTAAAACAGGCAAGGCTTTATTAGCACCGTTAAAGCTTCTGTGTTTGAGAAACTCTCCAATTAATACAATTTTGATAGAATTAATTAGAGTCGATATTTGTTTAGTTTTAGTTTGAGATAACACTATTACATACCTAAGTCTACAGTTTTGGTTGATGTTGACACCTGGCTATAGTAGGTTTGTTGGATATAATTTATATTCTGTTCATAGAAACCCAACAAATTTTTGAGACTGCACCTAAACTATCAGTAAAATAAAAAAGGCTCAAAAAATTCACTTAATAACTGAACAGAAAAACAGAATAATGGACTTGTATTCATATATCCTCAGAAGGATTTGAGACACAAAATTCCATCATTCATGTATTCATTTTGAAAACCCTATAGCCGGAAAGCGGAGAACTTTAATCAAATATGAATTCGATGACCTCTCCCCAACCCCTCTCCGACGCGGAGAGGGGCTAAAATTTTAAAGCCTCTCTCCTTTTAGGGGAGAGGTTTGGAGAGGGGTTTTTAAACTGGTCGAATTCACTTTAATCAACAGCACCCAAAATTTTTAAAGAAGCTTTTTCCGCATCGGTCAAGCCTGTGGTGTTGCTAATATCCATGCGTTCGTATAGGCGGTCTGGTTTAAGCGATCGCACTCTACTACCAGTCTTCACATCCCACAGTTGAATTTTTTCGTCTTCACCACCACTCGCCAAGAATTTGCCATCGGGGGTAAAAGCTAAAGAACGAATTGCGGCTGTATGTCCCAATTTGAAGATATCGAAGTTCTCACCTGTACTCACTAGCCACAACATCACAGTGGTATCAGCACCAGCACTGGCTAATATCTGCCCATCGGGACTAAAGGCGACGGAGTAGACTTGTTGCTGATGTCCTGTCAAGGTTTGAATACATTGACCTGTGCTGAGATTCCATAACTTCACGCTTTGGTCTTCGCTACCACTGGCTAAAAGCTGCCCATCAGGACTAAAAGCCACTGACCAAATCATGTCTTGATGTTCGGTAAATGTTTGCAGACATTCTCCATTTGCCACATCCCACAGTTTAATTTCGCTATCTGCACTACCACTGGCTAAAATCTTGCCTTGGGGATGAAAGGCTACTGTCCACACCCAATGGCTATGTTCTTTGATTCTTCTCACACATTCACCACTAGAAATGTCCCAGATGCGAATGCTGCGGTCTTCGCTGCTACTGGCTAGGGTTTGCCCATCAGGACTAAAAGCCACTGACCATACCCAGTTACTATGACCAATTAGGGTTTGTATACACCTGCTATGGTGAATGTCTTTAATGTCCCAGAGTTTGATAGTGTTATCTGCACTACCACTGGCAAGGATTTGCCCATTGGGATGAAAGGTGACTGAACGAATCCGCCCTTGATGTTCTCTGATAATCTGACATTCTGATGTTTGTAAGTTCCACAGACTAATATTGTGGTCATCTCTTCCACTGGCGAGAATTTGGCTATCGGGGCTAAATGCTACAGAATAGACATCACGGGTATAGCCTTGCAATATATTCAGGCAATCTCCTGTATTTACATCCCAAAGTCTAGCTGTTTGGTCGTCGCTACAACTGATTAAAGTGCGGTTATCAGGACTAAATGCGATCGCCCACACTTGACTATAATGACCTTGTAAGGTTTTCAAACATTCACCCCGGACAATATCCCAGAGTTTAATGGTTCTATCTTCACTACCACTAGCTAAAATTTGACCATCGGGACTAAACCGCACGGAATAAACTTTTTTACTATGTCCCGCCAACATTTGCCGAAATTTACCTGTATTTACATCCCACAATCTCAAGGTGAGGTCTCTACTACCACTGGCTAACATTCGCCCATCGGGACTAAAAGCGACAGAGTAGACATCACGACTATGACCTTGCAAGGTTTTTAAGCATTTACCCGTTTTGACATCCCACAGCTTGATTTTGCTATCGGCACTACCACTAGCCAATAACAAAGTATTTTTAATAGTTGGGGATGGTTGGAAGGTGACAGACCACACCCAACCATCATGATCAGTCAGTGTTTGCAGACAAACTCTGGTCGCAATATCCCAAATTTTAATTGTTTGGTCTTCACCTGCACTGGCTAATAAAGAACCATCGGGACTAAACCCTATGGAATAAACTTTATTAGTATGTTCTTGGAATGTGTGGAGACATTCGCCTGTTTGCACATCCCAGAGTTTAACTGTGTAGTCAGCACTTCCACTGGCGAGAATTTTACTATCTGGGCTAAAGGCAAAAGCCCAAACCCAGGCGCTATGACCTTTGTAAATGCGAATTTGCTTAGTATCAGCAGTCCGCCATAATCGAATTTCTCCGGTGATTAAACCTGTGGCAAAAAATTTACCATCAGGACTAAATCTCACAGAAACAATACTAGAAAGGGTTTCTGTGAAGACCGAACCATTTAAATCAGCATTGGCAAAGCTGGTATCTTTTAAGTTGACATCTTGGAGATAAGCTTGCCAAATAGTCAAACCCGAAAAATCACGCCCACTTAAATCAATTTCAGAGTCTGGCTGGGATTTATCTATCTGGAGTTGTCGCAGCAGATTGATTAAGTTCCCAGCCGCGTAACCTTTGCTTAAGGACGAATCTTGCTGCAAAGTCCGCAGTAATTTTCGTAAATGGGCTTCGAGTGCAGTTTTTGTACCAAAAGCTTTGATTAGCTGTTGTTTGACTGGTTCTAGTATCAGCCGTTCTTGTATTTGCCGGATATAATCTAGCGATCGCGCTTGAATTAAAGGGTGGGCATTAATAAACTCCGGTTTTTTTTTTTCACTCAAGTCACGAGTCACCTGTTCTATGTAGCGGGCGCTGACATATTCCATCACTACAGATTGCTGACGAAATCTGCTGGCGTTTGCTTCTTTTTCAATGAGCGATCGCCTTAATAATGATTCAATAACTTCCAGGATTTTTAACTCTGCTTCTGTGTCTCTTAAATCATTTTTCAGTTCTGCTATGGATACATATTCCCGATAAATTGCCAGCCGATACATCACTTGTTTTTCTAGTTCTGACAAGCGGTTAAATTGCTGGTCTAAAAGTGTGCGAATATCTCCATAAACAGCGTTGGCTTCTCGAATTTCTCTTAAAAATTCTGTAACATTATTGCCAAATAAGTCATAAACTGTAGTACCTACTATCTTTAAAGCTAAAGGATTCCCAGAATATCTGGTGACTAATTCTGCTAACTGCTCATCTGTAAAGTCTTTACAGCCTTTATCTAGCAAAATTTCTCTAGCTTCTGCTAAATCCAAGCTAGATAACTGCAAAACTTTCACTGGCAAATTCTTGCCTTCTAAAGCTGCGACTTCTTTTGGTTTTTCTCGACTAGTGATTAATAAACAACTCTCATGGGAGGTTTCAGCAACTTTTTTAAAAAAGTAGCCATAGTTTTCATAACCCTGTTCATATTCGCCAGCACATTCTTGTGTTTTGCCTTCGCCACTGCGTAGCACCGATTCGACGTTATCTAAAATGACTAAGCATCGATGTTTTCGCAAAACATCAATCAGCGCCAGGATTTTGTTATTTTCTCGAATGATTTTGTTATTTTCACTATTTTCACTAATTTTTAAGTAATCTTCCAAATCATGAGGTAAAAATCGCAAAAGTTGGTTGAGAATTTCTTCTAGTGGTGGTGCGTTGCGGAGCGATCGCCAAATCAAATATTTAAACTCAGACTTGATTTCTTGGGCAACTTTGGCAGCAATCACCGTCTTACCAATTCCACCTATACCTAAAACCGCTACTAGCCGACACTGCACAGCCTGATCGCTACCAACTATCCATTCCTTTAAATCTGTAACATCTTCTTCTCTACCTTTAAAGCCTTCGACATCAACAGCTTCACCCCAGTCATCTTTTGATGAAGTCAGGTTTTCTGGAATACCTTGATACTGAGCATATAGCTTTTGTTTCAAATTATAAATTTTCTTATTACCACTGCCTTCTATACCTAATTTGCGGTAACTTTCTCCTAATCTTTTTCTGACTGCGGGTTGCGAAATCTTCAGCTTTTCCGCAATTTCTGCACCAGAACAATTTTTTAATGCTAATAGTAATGCCTCTAGTTCAGTTTTCGTTACATTATGTCTAATAGCAACATTTGTAATGAAATCATCAGGAAGCAGAGGCATATCTGCTGCGCTCGTCATCTCATTTAAGCTCCACACAATATATTTAACTTATCAGTATGTGAGAACATTTTTTTATAGCACGCCTGCTAAATCGAAAAAAGACTCTACCACTACAGAATCGCTAGTAAATACACAATTGTATTACTGGTTGATAGCTATCCTATTTCAGATTTTATCAATGTCAACTATATTTTTATCCTAAAAAATAAAAATATGGCTGATTTTTTTCTCACCGAATGAGCCGTTTATAAAGATTTGTTGTATAAAAACCTACTACAAGTATAGCTTTTTATATCTACGTGAGATATATCAGATGCGAAACTTATACATAAGTTTACAGACACAAAAAAATCTTTAAGAAAAATTCTTTTTAAGAGCTTGCTTTTTTAATTGAGATGTGATTATCTTATGTACAGAGAGGTATATGTGAGATATACAGATAAGTCACAACAACTCAACAGGCAACATCAGGGGGCAACAAAAATGAACAGCTGCTCACGACTGTCAGACTTTATCAGAACTTCCAACTCTGTCAAAACTGTCTTGAAAATAGGAGAACCATCCCCAGAAACCGCTTCTATATTCAAACCTCAAGAAAGAGGTAGCCCAGAAATTGTTCTCAAGCCGAAACAATGGTGTGAAGTTGAGTTGCCACTTGTCTTTTCTCACATGAGCATTTTACTCATCGAAACCTTATCGGAAACTCAACATGGCGAGTTAATGATTACCAGTAGAAAAGCTAACCACGAGACTTTTGTCAACTTGAAGAGTCATATAAACCACCGCCACCATGTGAATCAAAAGCAACTACAAGACATCCATACACTGTACGAAGAAATCATCGAAGCATGGATAGCTTATAGGCAGTCTCACAACCAAAAATAATCCCCTCCATCGCCCAATACGGTTCGGATAAGAAACTTACTTGTGTAGGCAAGCAAGGGTGCAAGGGTGCAGGGGTGAAAGGGGGAACGAAGGTACGCTCTCCCCTGCACCTGAAGCTCCTCCGCCCCCCTGCTCACCTCAACAGATACATTTGTTAACCGAACCGTATTGCTTCATCGCCACAGCTATCCCAAAGTCTAGAAGACTGGCAGCTTGGCGAGGTGATCAAAACAACTAAATACTTATTTCTCTGAAGAAATTTGGCTTTCGATAAATCAGAAGTTTACAAGCCAGATATGTAACCAAAATTACGTATCTGGCTTTTTGCTTAGGTTTTTCTATCAGGAAGGAAATTCTATGAGCAATCACAAACAAGATCAAGGGTCTCTCGTTCAACTCCCATCTGAAAACAGGAATAAAACTATGAAAACTAACCATCAAGACCGCCACAATCCACTTTTAATCTTGACTGCCAGAGGATTGAAGTTTTTTCTATGGACGTTGGCTGGTTTTGCGATCGCTTTTGTAGTGTTTCATATTTTCGGTGCGATCGCCATTGCCAACAGCCTGCTATCTTTCGATGTTTTAGTTTGGTTTTTCCGGGGTGCAGCCTCGTTGTTTTGCTTATTTGCGATCGCCATGATCATCGAGTCCTGGCGTTAATTCCAATTCTGGTGCTGTTTTACATATTGCCTTTGGCTTGGTTTTCATTTAGCCAAAGGCTTCACATTACGGAGGTCATATTTATGTCCGATAACAATGGCTTCAAAGGTGACACACTCTCACCAATTTTAGTCATCTTAGTTGCAGGCTCCATATCTCTGGCAATTGTCAATAAAGAGAATCATCCGGCTTACTTTGACATCGTAAAAATTGCAATGGCTTATGGCTTTGGCTCTCACAAGTCCAAAGACAGACCAAAACAGTAAGCTTGAGGTAGGGTTTAGAAAAGGGTATTTATATTCATTGCACCAAATGACTTCAGTCGCTTGGTGCAATGAATGAATATACATACTATAGCCTTCTGGTCAATTAACGATGGGTTAGACCACCTATCAATTAGCCAACAGTCTCATTCCATTCGTCGGGGTTAGGTGCAGAATGTATCTTAAGGGAAGATTGCTCTTACTTCACTTCTGCCTGAAACACACCTACCGGACAAGCAACATTTGTCCCACCTAAACCACAATAGCCGTTGGGATTTTTGGCGAGGTATTGCTGATGATAAGCTTCAGCATAGTAAAATTCTGGTGCATCGAGAATTTCTGTGGTGATTTCGCCATAACGCGCTTTGGTTAGTTCTTGTTGATAAGCATCTCGTGATGCTTCGGCTTGCTGTTTTTGACTTGCAGAATAGACGTAAATCCCGGAACGGTATTGTGTGCCAACGTCGTTACCTTGGCGCATTCCTTGGGTGGGGTTGTGGCTTTCCCAAAAAACTTTGAGAAGTTGAGCGTAACTAATAACTTGGGGGTCAAATACAACGAAGACGACTTCATTGTGACCAGTCATACCTGTACATACTTCTTCATAAGTGGGGTTGGGTGTAATTCCGGCTGCATAACCAACAGCAGTGGTATAAACGCCTGGTAGTTGCCAAAATTTACGTTCTGCACCCCAAAAACAGCCTAAACCAAATAACGCCGTTTCCATACCTGCGGGGAAAGGTGGTTTGAGGGCATTGTTATTTACATAGTGATGAGCAGGTACAGGCATTACCTTTGACCGTCCTGGCAAAGCTTCTTCGGCAGTGGGAAGACTCAGCTTTTTTTTACCAAATCCAAACAGTACCATAGTTTCTAACTCTAAGGTTTGCTATACATTCTCAGTGTAGTTAATATTCTAACGATTCTGGCGATCGCTACGGAGTGAGGTAAGCTATTAAGCACTTAGTTTGCAGTTTAGACCGCAGGGGAGCAGAGGAGAGAGTTTAAGTCATTTATGTACAATTTCAATAGTGCAGCTTAAATGCTGATTAGCTTACTTCTAAATTAAAAAATATCCTATCGCTGTGTAGGCAAGAGGGTAGGTTGAGAATTATCAACTCATTGTTCTTTCACCCACAATGCTAATCCGCCTCCGCGACCACGGGCAGCGATCAAATTATCTGTGACTAAAAAGAAGGCAAAAAATGGCAATTTAGCTATGGGTTGGTTGTCAAAATCTATTGTTTGTGATTTGTTTTTACCTAGAGGTTTGTTATAGACAACACGACCAAATAAACCAATTTGGATATGAGTAAAATCAAATGCTAAAAGGTTTTTTTTGCCTAAATATTTAACTGGGCCTGTGAGTTTTAACAACGCAGACCCTAGTTTTACCTGATTGCTAATTTCACCTGTGGTTGGTGTTATTTGACTAAAGGAAATATAAGTTGGCGTAAATCTAGGCCAATAAAAACCTTTGCCTAAAATAATGCCACCACGCTGTCTCACTTTACGTGTGCCGGTGGCAAAGCAAAGTCGCCATGTTCCGACAAGAGAATCAAAATTATAGCTAATGCGTTGCTGTTTGGCGGTTTTTTCAGCTTGTAATAAAGCATCAACCACTACTTTAGCTGATGGGCGATCGCTATTTTGACCAGCTTGTGCTAACGTGGCGACAAACTCTGATGCCGTAATTGATGGTAATTCAGCAGTCATGAACAGTTGACTATTGTGAAGAAGACTTTGGTCTTAGTCTATCGCGCCAACTGGGTGTTGATGTTCCACCAGAACCTGAAGAACCAGAATTATTACCAGTGGAAGCAGGTTGAGAATTACGCGGTGCGGCCGAGTCTGATCCTGTTTGCCTGGAGTTGCGGCGAGAACGAGATGGTTCTGTGGCTGTGGCACTAGATTCATTTTCGCCTGTACGAGAGCGTCGCCCTCTTCTGGGTGTGTCACTGCTATCTTCTTGGGCTTGATATCGCCGCCGTCTTCTGGGTGTTTCTGAATTATCTTCTTGCTGCTGGTAACTATTTCTGCGTCGTCTGCGAGATGAACTGCTATCATCAGAGTCGCTGGAACTTACCTCCTCATTATTGTCACTGGAACTGTTGCGGATTTTTTTCGATTTAACAGGTTCGGCTTTAATTGTGCCTTTGCGACCTTCTAATTTTGGTCTTTCGGGGAATTTTTCGACTGGCATTCCCTCTGTCACTTTTTCCATAAATTCGTGCCAGGTGTAAGCCGCACTACCACTAGCACCATAGGTAGGACGGTTATTATCGTTACCTAGCCAAACGCCTGCCACAACTTGCGGGATGTAGCCAATAAACCACAAATCTCTAGCTTCGTCGGAAGTGCCAGTTTTCCCAGCTACAGGCCGATTATCGAGTTGGGCTGCTGCACCCGTACCTTCGACAACCACGTTACGCAACATCCAAGTCATGATGGCGGCACTATCAGCATCTAAAGCCCGTTGTGATTTAAAATCGGCTGACCAGATAACTTGACCTTGGCGGTTCAGAATGCGCCGAATACCGTGGGGTTCAACGTGTAAGCCCTGGGTGGCAAAGCTGCCGTAGGCGCTGGTTAATTCTAGAAGGTTGACTTCATTAGAACCGAGGGCGAGAGAATAATGGCGATTCAGTTTTGATTTAATGCCCATATCGTGGGCTAGTTTAATTGTTGGCTCAAATCCGACATCTAGTAAAACTTTCAATGCAACTATGTTCACGGAGCGCGTGAGCGCATCTCTCATATTCATCATGCCCCGGAATTTTTCGCCATAGTTTTTGGGTTCGTAACCATCGACGACAAAGGGTGCATCTAAATAAGTATCGTAAGGGCTTTTGCCAGTCGCGATCGCCGCAGCGTAGACAAATCCCTTAAATGTTGAGCCTGGTTGACGTTTGGCTTGGGTAACACGATTAAATTGGTTTGTGCCAAAGTCTTTACCGCCCACCATTGCTTTAATTTCACCACTGCGGGGTTCAATGGCCACTAAAGCGGCTTGCTTAAAGTTTTCCCAGCGCCCTTGATTTTGTAATACTTTTGTAACTGCGGCTTCGGCGGCTTGTTGCCATTTCAGTTCTAAGGTGGTTTCTACTGTTAACCCTCCAGCCGCCAGCACGTCTGCGGGAACATATTTGGGTAATTCTTGCTGGACGTAACTTGTAAAATATGGTGACTCTACTTGTAACCGTTTGGGCAAACTCGTTTTGACCACTAAGGGTTCTTGAGCAGCTGCTTGACTTTCGGCGGCGGTAATAATTCCATCTTCCCGCATCCGTTGTAATACCAGATTGCGTCTTTGTTTCGCGGCTTCTGGATTTTGGGCTGGCGAATATAAACTCGGTGCAGGGGCTAAACCAGCAATGGTGGCTGCTTCGGCTAAAGTTAGTTGGTCTACTGGTTTGCTGAAGTATACCCAAGCGGCATCAGCTACACCATAGGCACCGGAACCTAAGTAAACCAAATTCAAATAACGTTCTAAAATTTGGTCTTTAGTAAATTCTTTTTCAAGTTTCTGGGCGAGACGAACTTCTTTGAGTTTGCGCCAGATGGTTTTTTCTTGTTTTAAGAATAAAATCCGGGCTAATTGTTGGGTAATGGTGCTACCACCTTCGACGACATTTTGCGATCGCAAGTTATTTAAACCTGCTCTGGCAATCCCTTGGGGATCAATACCATTGTGTTCTGTAAATCTGCGGTCTTCTGAGGCAATAAAGGCTTTTTTTAAAGTATCAGGAATTTGTGTGATTTTAAGTTGTTCTCTGGTAGCTTCTCCTTGCTGTTGGAGAATTTCTCCATCAGCAGCTTTGATGGTTAAGGTTTGTTCCCGAACCACAGCTTGTAATTCTGATTTATCCGGCAGAGTTTTATCGATGGAGGTGACGATATATTTCGTACCAACCACGCCACTACCGACAGTGAGTACTGCCCAAAACCAGAAACGACGATAAAATGGCTTTTCCCTACTGGTGAATATCTTGACTATTCCAGAGGAAACATGAGCCACCCGGCCAAATACTTGGCTGGCTTTTCCCACCTTGGTTGGGCTTAAGCTCTCGTCGGTGGATTCTTCATTTTTATATTGATTCCCAGGCGACAATCGCGGTTCCTCCTTGTCAGAGTCACTCAAACTTTGTTGGTTGTTGCTTGAACCAGGAGGTGAGATTCCCCACGTTAGTTCCTTGCTCCAAGTAAACACAGGTTAACCGCCTAAAAGAGATTTTAGGGTTTAATTAACTGTGTTCGTGTTAGTATATTATCCTATAAATAATTAACTGAATTCATTGCTACATAAAATATTATTCTGCTGTTTAATAGTAGAATTTTGTCAAGATTCAAGCTGTAATTTTATTTAATTCTTCAAAGAAAAATTGTTAAAAGTATCCGGTCTCAACGGGGAGCAAAAAATAACAAATCATCCTGATGATAGTGGGCGAGAATTTCTTAGTAGTAAGGAAGGTGTACAGATAGCGGTAGCACTGGGAAGTAATCTAGGGGATTCTTGGCAAATATTAACAGATGCGATCGCCAAGTTAAGTGCAGTACCAAACATGCAATTAACAGCAACATCCAGTTGGTATAAAACCAAAGCAGTAGGGCCGCCGCAGCCAGATTATATTAATGGCTGTATTATCATGCAAGTAAACATCTCACCGCAGGGATTACTAGAAACCTTGTTAGCCATAGAACAGCAATTTGGAAGAGTTAGGCAAGAACGTTGGGGGCCGCGATCGCTCGATTTAGACTTGTTGTTGTATGATCAGGTAATTCTAGACACGCCAAATTTGCAAATCCCCCATCCGCGAATGCGAGAACGAGCATTTGTTTTAGTTCCCTTAGCCGAAATTGCACCGGACTGGATTGAGCCAGTTTCCGGATACACGATCAAACAGTTGGTAAAAGATGTAGACTGTTCTGATGTACATTTACTGAAGAGCAATTAAAGTCACTACCCATAAACAAGCAAAATCCTGATCCCACAAACGACAGACACAGTTTGTTCGTTGATTTTGAAAAGATAAAAACATCACTATGCCATTAGGTAGAGAATTACCACAGTTATTAAAGCAGCGCCTATTTCACAAAGGACGCAAATTTGATTTTGAAGTGAATCGTTTGCGTTTACCCAACAAATCAGAAGGAGAATGGGAGTGCATTCGTCACCCCGGCGGGGCGTTGGCTGTACCTGTCACCAATGAAGGAAAACTGGTGCTTGTGCGTCAGTATCGCTTCGCCGTTCAAGGCAGAATCTTAGAATTTCCCGCAGGCACTTTAGAATATAACGAAGATCCCCAAGCCACAGTCAAACGGGAAATTGAAGAAGAAACAGGCTATAGCGCCCAAACATGGCGCAAACTCGGTGAATTTTTCCTTGCACCGGGATATTCCGATGAAATTATTTATGCTTTTCTCGCCCAAGATTTAGAAAAGCTAGAAAAGCCGCCTACCCAAGACGAAGATGAAGACATTGAAACAGTCCTGATGACACCAGAGGAACTGGAAGCCGCAATTTTACAAGGCGAACCAGTCGATGCAAAATCAATCGCCAGCTTTTTCTTAGCGCGTCCTTTTTTGTAGTTGTTGTTGGATAATCAAAAGCGATCGCTCGTTGATTCTACCAGACTCAGAGCGATCGCTTTTGCTTTGAGATTTATTACCATAAGTTAAGCAGAAAAGTAGGTTGAGGGAAGCGATAGCGAAACCCAACAAAGTTTGCTTGGATGGTGGGTTAGTCTTCGAGAAGCCGCGCGGAACGCATCTACGTTACTCAACTCAAGCTACGCCACAATTAGTTTTTGGTCTTAATACCCTTTTACCCTTATTTTTCTGGAGATTAACTAATTCCAAATCCACTATATTCTCTCATATATGGAGGTTGCAGTCCCAGAACAATATCGTTTTTTGCAACTCCTTTAGCTATTAATATATCAGCAATGATTGTGTCTGTTTGATTGCGTTGAATCCAAATTTTTTCTTCTCTAATTTCTAAATGAAGTACACAGTTATAAATCCGGCGATGTTCGTTCCAACCCAAATCAATTAATAAGTAACGGTCATTGACTAAATCAAAAACTGTTTCTGATTCAATTTCTCCCCCTAAAACTTTTCCGTGAGATTCTTCAGTTAATACTTGCTGAATATATTTGCGATATCTCGTTAATTTATCCATTTGATAATTACCTCATTTCTTGAGTCATAAATGATTAACTTAATTTGATATCTCCTAATAGAAGCTTGGGGCAAATCTCGATAAAAAAATGATTCATAAGCCTCAAGCGGGACAGCTAAATATAGCAGACGTTCTGGTTCAGTTTCTTCTAAAACCAGACGATAATTCAAAAATTGCCCTAAAGCTAGATGAAAATCAAAAATAGCTGAATCACTGAGAAAACTTTTAACTTCTACTGCTATTTTTTGTTCATATTTTTCTGCGGCTATAAGTTTCTCTGCTCCCAAATCGATGGAAATTTTATCCTCTTCACCAAATTCAATCCTTAATGGGTCATGAGTAATTACCCATCCCTCTTTTTCTAGTCCCTGTTTAACAGCATAATGAAATTTGTCTCTAGCAGACATTCTATTTTTTATCCCGATTTATCCAAATCCCGCGCATCCCAACAGCCTTCGCCCCTTGATAATCTTCCACAATGCTGTCGCCAATATGCCATGCTGCTGACGGCGCACAATCATGTTTTTCTAAAGCAACGGCAAAAATTTGGGGATCGGGTTTAGCTGCACATGCTTGAGTGGAAATTGTCACTGAGGTAAAGTAGTCACTAATTCCCAGACTTTGCAACACAGAATAAATTCGAGAATCAAAGTTAGAAATAATCCCTAGTTCAATTCCCAAACGTCGCCAGTTCATTAAAGATGGCACGACATCAGCATAGATAAACCAAGGTTCAGCCGTGCCGAAATGAATATAAAGTTCGCTAAAAAAAGCCGAAAAGTCAGAAAATTGCTGGAGAACACCAGCCGTCTCAAAGGTATTGAGGGCAATTACTCGCCACCAGTCAAACTCGCGTTGAGGTACATCGGCTGGTTCTGCATCTAAAAATATCGGTGGTGGTGCAGCTTTAAAACTTTGGATAAATGCTTGATTTAATCTGGGCGCAGAAACTTCCACACCAAATTCTTTGGCTATCTGACTATATACTTCGCCTACACTGCCTTTGACACCAAATATTGTGCCGACAGCATCTAGAAAAATAACTTTCGGTCGTTCCATCAAACTGTTTGTAATGAATGTATTTTGAACGTGATACTAATGTGAACCAAGACAAGGACAGATGGATTGATAGAACCCAAATACTCAAAACAATTCCCAACCCAAAATAATACGAGATTAAATTGATTGGGAAATTGTCTCTATAATAGGACGGACTAGCCAGTTAAAGCCAACTTTGAGTTGATGTTCTAAAGTCGGCATTCGATACAAATAGGCAAGACGACGCGCCACATAGCCTAAAGAACCGTCGAGTTTCACGCCTAAACCCGTGAGAGTGGCGTTATCTGTACCCAGGGCCAGCATTTCGCCAAGTTTTTGATAACGGAAGGGTAACAAAGGGCGATCGCTCAAAGAAGCCCAGATATTCCACGCGGTATAATCAGCTTGTTGAAAAGCTGCTTGGGCTGTGGCGGGAATTTGTTGATCTTCCGCATCTCGACAGTCGGCTAAATCTCCCAAGGCGAAAATTTCTGGGTGGTCAACTACTTGTAGGGTTGGTGTGGTCGTAATTTGATGACGTTGGTTTTGTTTAAAAGGTAAGTTTTTCACCACAGGCGTGACTTGTGTACCTACAGTCCAAATCACTAAATCTACAGGAATCGTATCAATCTGATTTTTATATTCCAGTGAAATGGTATCTGCACCAATTGATTCCACTTTGGTTTCTAAATCAATAAATACACCCCTGGCTTCTAAAGCTTTCTTGGCGGTTTCGCGGTTAAACTCTGGGGAGGTGCGTAAAATTTGGTCGCTGATTTCAATTAACCGCAAACGTGCTTTTTCGCCTAGTCTGTCGGCTAGTTTACAAGCTAATTCCACACCACTATAACCAGCACCCACAATGGCAATGCGGATTTTATCAGCCTCGGATTCTGCTAAAACTTGCAGCCGTTGTTCTAGGCGGTAAGCATCATTGATAGTACGGAAAGGTAAGGCGTAGGATGTAGCGCCGGGAACCATATCAAGTGGTGTTTCTCCGCCTAAAGCCAGCACTAAGCGATCGTAGGGAATTTCTGGCCCGTCTTGTAATTGTACTCTTTGCTGGTCGGTGTCAATGCCTGCGACTACTGCTTGGTAAAAACGTACACCTGTACCTTGGAGAAGTTCGGCAAAGGGAGGCGCAATTTCCCAAGTTTGCAATTCACCTGTAAGCAATTCGTAGAGTAAGGGGGAAAATAGAAAGCGATCGCTTTGGTCTACCAGTACAATTTCGGGTTTTTGCTGCGATTCCCAAGGTAACTGGCTTAAGCGCAACGCAGTGTAGAGACCACCAAAGCCTCCACCAAGGATTAAAATTCTCTGAGTTTGTTGAGTCATCATTTGTATAGGATGGTTAATCCCCGTCGGGCATCTACCTCTCAGTGTAATGATTTTAGGACTGACTCACAAAGATTTCCTTTGGAGATTGGGTGAAAAAGTGAAAGGGTGTAAGGGTTTTAGATACATACACCCCTATACCCCCATACCCCTACACCCCTTCTTCTGAGTTAATTACCACCAGAAGTCACGGATTTATTGTGTATGGCGGTATCTTCAGCTTTTCTGTGCCATTCGCCATTTTGACTTTGTTCGTATTCGTTTCGTACACTATTCCAAGCAACATCAGTAGCACCTGCTTCACTTAACCCATCATGTTGAGAAGCGTTGAAAGCAGCACAGAAAATTTGTTGAGCATGTTGAGGAAGTTTGTCTTGAATATCTTGAGGTAATTCTTCTATTTTGTTATAAGGCATAAACTAACTCCAGTATTTTGACCTGGGTTAATCCTAGAAAATCTAGCCATACAACTTCCTCTGACTTTCAGTAGAAATGGGTAATAAATATAAATAGGTCAACAGAAAGATAGCAGTCTTATTTGAGAAATGAAAAAAAGAGATAGGGAAGACAAGGTAGAGAGATGTTTGTATATTATTTAGGATTGTCTATGCAGTTCGTTAAAAAGAATACTTTTTCACAACTCAGATAGGATTGCTATAAAAACTGAGATGCACCCTTACAAACATCTCCCCCTTGTCTTCCTTGTCTCCCTTGTCTCTTTTATTCACATATCAAACCAATTACAGGCTCACATAATCACGCCATTTATCCAGCATCTTGGCACTGATACCAGGAATTTGCTCTAAATCTTGGAGGGAGGTAAATTTTTGTTGTTGACGCGCAATAATTATCTTTTGAGCTAACTTTTTACCCACACCAGGAAGAGTGGTTAATTCTTCCAGACTGGCTGTGTTGAGATTGATTTTTTGGGTGATGAGATTTTGGCTGGAAGTTGGTGCAGATATTGTCGGACATTTTTTGGTTTCTGCTTGCATTTTTGCTTGAATTTCTAATGGTAAACCAAGTTGTGCTTTGGCATAAAGACGGGCAAATTCTCGCACATAATGAGCCGCCACTGTAGGATTTTCAATCACCATCAGAGTTTCATCGTTGCCATTGTTAGCTGCATCTGACCAATTATGTGAACCTGTAATGATTATTCTATTATCAATAATTGAGAATTTATGATGGAGTAAATCACCTTTGGCTAATACAGGTACACCCACACTAGTAATTGGCTTTGACCAAGGTTTATTGTCATTTTCATACTTACATTTATTACTCAAAGCTACTCCCATCATATCTAAGGCTTCGCTGTAGAAACGATAAGCAAACTTAGCATCAATTAAAGCCTGAATATTTATACTTTGTTGATGACGCTGTTCTAAAATATTGGCAAGTTGCTGTTCAGAAAAGACAAATAATGCTAAATCAATTGATTTAGTAGCAGTGTTTAACTTTTCCCCAATTAACCCATTACTAGTTTGACTCCAAGGTTGAGTAGGAGAAGCCGGAGAAAATTGGATTGTAATTTTGCTATCACCGATGGTAATTTGTTGGGGAGGACGCAGTGGTTTTTTAATGCCAAATTTGCTGTCTGGTTTACCTCCAGGGCCATCACCCCACATAATATTAAACTCTTTGGTAAACACAGTTGCTAATTCGGGACTATCAATTTTGAGTAAATTATTGGCATTACCTACACTAACAGGATTGCTAAAATCGCCAAAAGTGTCGCTAGGGGTGAAGTTAGCCGAAGTTACAACTACAATGCGATTATCCACAATCAAAAATTTGTGGTGCATTAAATTACTACCTGCGGAACCGTCAGCTTGGTCATCGATTACAGGAGTTTTGGCATTTTGTAAAATTACTAATGCGTCTCTTTGATTAATTTCTTCCTGGCTGAGTTGATTATCGTGATTTAAGTCAATAAATTGATAAAAATCTTTGTATCTTTCTTGTTCTCTAGTTGTTAGTTTTTTAACTTCTGCTGCTGTAAAGCTACTCCAAGGACGACTATAAGTATTTTCTAAAATTACTCTCACTTTTACCCCGGCTTTTTGTCTGTCTACTAATGCTTGGGCAACTTTGGGTAAGCGTAATTCTTGGACTGCTACATCTATTGTAGATTTCGCTTGAGAAATAGTATCAACAATGATTTTTTCTAAGTCATCACCTCGTCGGGTTTGCTGACGGTAAGATTCACGATATTCTGAAGATTCAGACTGATTTAAATAGACTTGAATCAATGAATCTTGTGGTAAAGGTGATAAACGCTGATGGGATGATTTAACTTGTTGACAAGCTGTGGTCACAAATATTAAGGCAAATAGCCCAAAATACCCTGATCTACGAAAAATTGGCACGGTAATCTGCTAAAAGTAAATTGGTAGCGAACATAGTTATTGTTCCCAAAATGCAGTACGCCAATTTAAAGAGGTAAACAGCTTGATCGGCAGTTAAAAAATCTTCCTATTGATGCAGATTAATTCACATTTTCTCAAGATTTAACCAGACAGCTTTGTATGGTGAAAATAGTGAGTAGCCCATTGCCCATGTCTTTCCGCCCTAATGTTGTGATATGCAAATATATTTAGATTACAGTGCTACTACTCCAACTCGCCCAGAAGCGATCGCAGCGATGCAAGCAATTCTCACTCAACAGTGGGGTAATCCTTCTAGCTTGCATGAGTGGGGACAAAGGGCTGCAACTGTTTTGGAACAAGCCAGAGTTCAAGTTGCAGACTTAATTAACGCTATTGATTCTGAATCAATTATTTTTACGGGTGGCGGTACAGAATCTGATAATTTGGCAATTATTGGTGTGGCAAGGTTGTATGCTGTACCGCAACATATCATTATTTCTAGTGTGGAACATTCCGCCATTTCTGAAACGGTGCGAATGCTAGAAATGTGGGGTTGGGAAATTACACGCTTAGGAGTGGATAACTTAGGAAGAGTTAACCCGTTAGATTTACAAGCTGCATTGCGACATAACACCGTTTTGGTGTCAATAATTTACGGACAAAGTGAAGTCGGGACAATTCAACCAATTAGCGAGTTGGGCAGAATTGCGCGATCGCATGGTGCAATTTTCCACACTGATGCAGTGCAAGTTGCGGGACGTTTACCCCTGGATGTGCAGACATTACCAGTTGATTTACTCAGCATTTCTAGCCATAAAATCTACGGGCCGCAAGGTGTCGGGGCATTGTATATTCGTCCTGGTGTCAAAATTATGCCTCTGTTAACTGGTGGTGGGCAAGAAATGGGGATGCGTTCGGGGACGCAAGCTGTACCAATAATTGCTGGGTTTGGTGTCGCTGCTGAATTAGCCGCCAAAGAACTACCAACCGAAACACCAAGGCTAATTGATTTGCGCGATCGCTTGTTTGCTTTGTTAGCAGATGTCCCTGGTTTAATTCCCACAGGCGATCGCATCCATCGTTTACCCCATCATGCAAGTTTCTGTCTGGAATACGCCGACGGTGAAAAACTGAGCGGTAAAACCTTGGTGCGACAATTAAATTTAGCGGGTATTGGCATTAGTGCGGGTGCTGCTTGTCATAGCGGTAAACTCAGCCCCAGCCCGATATTATTAGCTATGGGTTATTCCCAAAAAGCAGCCCTGGGAGGTATTCGCATTACATTAGGACGAGATACCACGGAAGCAGATATTGATTGGACGGCGATGGTATTGAAACAGGTTTTACAACGAATCACCGCAGATTTTACATTAGCCACACGTTGATATTAACTAAGCTTCCGGTTCAACGCCGAGCGATATACTTGCTTTGTGGGGTATTCAGCCAGTTAATTGCATTAAAAAACTGATGGGGCAGTTGTTGAAATAGTTTTTCTCAACTCCTGTAACAATGATTCCAGAAACATCATGTCATTGGTGATGTCTGAAATCTCATCATCACTTAAATTGTCTGCCTCTAATTGCTTTTGATAAGCATCAATCCTGTATTCTATTGCCTCAACAATAAACCGAGTTGCTTTAGGAGAAAAATTCACGTTCAAATACTCCCTTAATTAACTTTGTAAAATGCCTCACCCACTAACCGCAATGCTGTTTTGTAGTCTTCCATTCGCATAGTATAGCTTGGTTCCCATAGCCAGTGATTGCCGTAATCATTCACCAAGCGGAGTTCATTAGGAATATCATTTCCTTTTTCCAACTTCCACCAATTCTTGCCAATTCCCTGAACAGCAAACGTTGAAATTCCGCCAGAACCTGCAACAACCAAAATATCACCATCTTCTTCGTAAGTTTCAATGTCTTGTGAACGAATGTTATCCATCCTGGAGGAAGTTGCATTTCCCATACGATACAAATCAACTGGAGTTTTTCTCATACCAGTCAGCCCAATAACTAAACTTCTGGTTCAACGCCGAGCGATCGCAATTGAGCAATTAAGCGTTCATTTCTTTGGCGTTCTTGTTCGGCGCGTTGGGCTTCTTGTTCAGCGCGTTCGTCACCAGTCAACAATAAATTACCTTGCAAGTCCCACCAGCGTAGCCAAGGTAATGCCATATTTTGGTATTCTCCCTGCCAGATACCTAATTCCACACCTAAAGGATGTATGGGATAATGCCCACGTTCGTTAGCTGGTAACAGCTGATACTGTCCTTCAATTAAGTGATAAACTTCCACACTAGCTTTATTTACTTCATAAATGCCGTAAAAAGCTGGATGAATTACTTGCTCATAAATCCAAAATTTGCCTTTCAAGGGAGTTTTATCTCGCTCCTCTCTCCCATCACCAGAAGCAAATTCTAAAGCAATTAATGGGGAAATATACTCACGCCACAACACGTAAGACCTGCGTGTTTGTCCCTCAAATGAAGGCGGTACATTTCCTACATAAAACCAATCTGGTGCTTCTGCGCCTTTCTCTGGAGGATCAGTTAAGCGCCAATAAATACCTAAATCTTGACCAATACAATAATGACCGTCAGGATGTAATTTTTTGAGTACTGGTGTAATTGAGTCAGTCAATAAAATACTTTGGGGATGTTCTTGCCAATTCTTCACGAAACTTCCGTCTGATTCTGGTAGCTGCGTATGGTCTGGGAAAGGAGTAAGTTCTTCAGTAGCTCGATTGATTGCAGAGGTCATAAAACACCTTTGCAGGGATAAGGGTTGTTTTTTAGTTTAGCAACTAACGGCGAAACATTTGGTCATCAGGTATCACGTTGCACTGCTACGCTAAACTGATAGCAATGAGATAGTTGTAGTCATGTCTGTTGCCCAAGATTTAGAAACTCCAGAAGATGTTATATTTCCCCCAGGGGATTTATATAGTGACGAACCGCCTTTGGAAAGTGACTTACATCGGCTACAAATGACGCTGCTAATTCAGTGTCTAGAATTGTGGTGGAGCAACCGCAATGATTTTTATGTTTCTGGAAATATCACCATTTACTACAGTCCGCGCCAACGCAAGTCAGAATATTTTCGCGGCCCTGATTTTTTTGTAGTATTGGGAACAGAACGCCAACCTCGTAAAAGCTGGGTAGTTTGGCAAGAAGACGGTAAATATCCCAACGTGATTATTGAACTGCTCTCAGATTCTACCGCCGCCACAGACAGAGGCTTAAAAAAAGAAATTTATCAAAACACCTTTCGCACGCCGGAATACTTTTGGTTTGACCCCAATAATTTAGAATTTGCTGGGTTTGTTTTAGTAGCTGGTAAGTATCAACCATTAGAACCAAATGCTCAAGGTTGGTTATGGAGTCAGCAGCTAGAGTTGTATTTAGGAATTGCTCAAAATAAATTACGCTTTTTTACGGCTGAAGGTGAATTAGTCCCCACACCAGAAGAAATCGCATATCAACAAAAGCAACGCGCCGAACAAGAAAAACAACGAGGCGATCGCTTGGCAGCAAAACTGCAAGAATTAGGTATTGACCCCGATTCTATATAGTGGATTCACTTCTGACTTTTATTTAAGAAAAGTCGGTTGGGTGGAGCGATCGCGTAACCCAACATTTAATATCATTGATATTGTTGGGTTTCACTTCGTTTCACCCAACCTACACTCTGACTGCTGTTTAAAGTAATATCTAATTACTCACTTTCTTTCATCAGGAAGATGCACGTTATTAGTTTTAAAATATTAAGAGAATATGCAGAAAATCACGCTGATTCTCAGGAAACTTTGAATAACTGGTATAAAATTGCTAGTAAAGCTAAATGGTCAAACTTGGTTGAATTACAGCAAGTTTTTCCGAAAGCTGAGGCTGTAGGTAATTTTACAGTTTTCAATATTAAAGGCAATAAATACCGCTTGATTGTTAGTATAGATTATGAAGGTCAATTAATTTATATTAAATATATCCTCACTCACGCAGAATACGATAAGGATAATTGGAAAAATGACCCTTACTTTTAATCCAGAAAAATATAAAGAACTATTAACAGCGTATCTTCCTAAATTGATTAAGACTGAAGCAGAAAACGAAGAAGCATTAGCCATTGTTGAAGATTTAATGCACCGTGAACGAACTCCTGAAGAAAATGAACTCTATCAATTATTAATAACTTTAATTGAAAAATTTGAACATGAATATTATCAACCTGAGCAACCAAATACGCCTCAGTCTATGCTGTTATTTCTTTTAGAACAATCAGACAAAACCAAAGCGGATTTACAAGCTATTTTAGATTCAGAAAATTTGGTTGATAATATTTTAAACGGCAATCAAAAAATAACTCCAGAATTAGCGCAAAAACTGGGAGACTTTTTTCATGTGGAAGCAAGTTTATTTGTAATTAGTTGAGTGAGTTACAGCAGATTAAGAGACTCTGGAAGCTTTATCACGCAATCAATACGCGCTATCCTATTAGAAAAAAAGCAGCGCGATCGCGTAACCCAAAATCTAATATCATTGATATTGTTGGGTTTGGTTTCGTTTCACCCAACTTACACTCTTACACTCTCATTACTTTTAACGGTTTACTCTGGTGTATACGGTAGTAAATTTCATATATTGGAGTGGAATTGGTGTAAACGGTAAGTGTCCTTTTTTTAGTTTTAATGCTGAGGTATTTTTTTCATAAATTGGTGTAATCCATTCGCTTTCTACTCTCCACCCCACCGCATCAGCGAAGCGTTTATAAGCTTCGTAGATTTTGTCATCTTCATCTCTAACTCTACCACCAAAACGAGCATATATCGATTTGAAAGGCGCAAGAACCTTGTTGAAAGGTGAATTTGTTTGGCTTCCTTCTAAAATTCCACCAACACTGAGATAAATTTCTTTCTGAACACTAAACCCAAAGTGTCCATTGCTGTAATCAACCCATAATTTATCAATAATTGCTAAATCTTTACAGGGAAAATTCCTAATGTCTTCTAGTTCCAGATAGCTTTGTTTGTCTTTTCCTGCGACTTTCAGTATCACCTGCAATGTTTCCTCGTCAGCTTTTTTCCACATACCTGCTGCTAAATAATAGGCTAGTTGATGATACTTTTCTGGGATGCGAAACCGAACTAGGCGGAATGTATTTGTTGATGTTTCCCGTTGATAACAAATTCCTGCTTCACCAAATCGTTCTCTGGTTTTTTCACTCAACCAAGCACAAAACGCATTACTGTTTACAAAGTCTAGCTGATTGAGGTTGTTTTCCAGAGTTAAGTCTGAATCACTGTTGTTTTGTTCTAATAAAAACAACCGATATTCTGCTTCAGTGAGATCAGTATCATCGACTTTTTGTAATGTCCAGATTTTTTTACCTGCTGCTGTTATGGTAACTCCAGGTTGCTCGTCGGTTTCTGAACTACCAAGAAAACAATCTTCGTTGAGATAGTTTAGCCGTTTTTGCAGTTGCACTGATGCAGCTAACTTAAAAACTTCTACGTCATTTGACTGTAATCCCTGTTCTACTTTGTCGAGTAATTCCTGCTCTTTTTCTCGACTAACTCTGAGCTTATTTTGTAAACACTCATAAGCAAGGGTGAGGTTTTCTACAGTTGGCTTGTTTAATGCCGCATCAATTAGTTTATCTATTTTGACTTGACCAGCATAGAATAATATAGTTTGTCTCCACCAGTCCAAGTATTTTTTATCTTTCGCAAAAACTTCTAATAAATCAGGTTCATGTTCGGCTTTTGTGAGTTCCACCGCCGTTAAATATTCTTGAAAGGTACGATGGGTAAATTCATAGAGTTTCTCTTGTTTGCGATCGCTCAACAATTCTCGCACACCAAGGTCATCTTTTTCGATAAAAGCCTCTGGTGTAAACTCTTTTCCCGCCTCAACCATCTGAGCTAGTTCTTGTTGCAGAAAATCTTTGGCAAGAAAAATATTACTGTCTTGACTTTTCTCATCTAGGGTAAACTGAAGCACTTGGCGTTTAGTCATTTCCAGCGCGAGTGCTTGCAAAGCTTCTTGCTTCTGTTCTGGCTTGAGTGGATAGCGGGTAGTTCCAGAAATAGATTGTCTTCCTTGAAGCAGCACATCACAAACTTGTTTATATAGTCCAATTCTGGTAGGAGCAAGACTGGTTTTCTCTTTATAAGTATTAATAATTAATGCCAGTAATAAGGGATTTGTTGCCATTAAACGCAGAGAAGGAACCGCATTAACTTGGCGCACTAAATCATCTTTTTTAGCTTCAGCATTTCTTCGCAGTTGTTTTTCTGATACTTTTCCAGAGTTACGCCGCTTCTCTAAATTAAAATACCACTTGTAAACAAATTCATTGCGCTGTTCAGTTGTAAATGACCTAACAAAATAAGCCGGGGTATTTAACAGAGGTGCTTGATTGTAAGCTTGTGGACGCGACGTAAGAATGAATGGTAATTTATTGTTATAACTTTGGAGTTGCTGAGAAACCCAATTACTGACCTGTTTTCGATGCTCATCGTCGGCAATTTCATCAAGTCCATCTAACATTACCAGACATTTGCCATCTTTTAGCTGCTTGTTAAACCAATCTTGAGTTTTTGATGATTCATCTTTTTTCGCCTTAGCAATTACTTGCGCCAGAGAAGAATTAGTATCCGCCACAATAATTGGAGCAACATCTCTCAACCGCAACAAAACAGGAATAAGTTGAGGCAAACCTCGATCCAATTTTGATTGTTTCCGCAGTGCAAACAAAAGGGTGATGTGTCTTAAAAGTGTGGTTTTTCCTGAACCTGGAGCGCCTAAAATTACCAGTTTTCGCCACGCCAATTTTTTGTTTGTAATTCCTCTCAACAAACTGCCAATTTCAGGTTCTTTCTGAGTTGCAATACTTCGAGAAATTTCTGTTTGTGCAAAGGCCGAATCTTGTTCTAGCTCAGTTTCTTCACCAACCGTCAAATCTTGAGGGTTATAAACTGGCTGTTCACAATTAAAGCCTAAAGGGACAAATACATTCTCTAAATCTAACCCTTCACCACTAAATCCGCGTCCCTGATATTCTTGACATTCTGCTGTTATTGTAGCGAGGTACTCAGCCCCAAATTTATCTGTAATTGCTGTCCACCATTTGGGAATTTGCGTAGCCAGTAACCAGTCTAGAAATTTATCAAAATAAGGAAGAAGTTTACTCCCAATTCTAATAATCAGCGCAACAACAAAAGTGATTCCTAGAAAAATAACAAACTCTTGCCATCGAGCATTTTTAGCATGATCAGCAGCAATAGCAACAAAAATACCCGGTATACCCCACCCAACCAATTTGTTGTCTAAAATCTTTTGTACCGATTCCCACCAAGCTGGTTGATTATCTGGGCTTTGAGTCATGGTAGTGTAGGTCTGGAAGTATGGATCGCTTGTGAAATAATACCTGCTGATAGCAGTATAAGCGATCGCTACCTCCGAAAAATTACCTAATAAATAATTTTAGAAAGTTTTAATCAGATACTCAGCTTCTTGCTGAACATCAAGCGATCGCACTCTCCAATAAACTAAGAAATGCGATCGCTCATCAACAGCATTATCTAATAAACATTCTGTCGTTACAACATCAAGTTGTGATGCTATGGCTCAATTCAGGTGTAGCTTGGGTGGAGGAATGGAACCCAACATTCTCAAGACTCTGTTGGGTTACGCTATCGCTACACCCAACCTACTTGAAATTGCTGAATATGCTTTTTATTTTAATACAATCAATAAATCCTAAAAATTTTTCTCATCCTTATTCCAATACCTTTATAAACTGCCATTTATCCAGATTTAATCATTTATAAAAATATTTAAGCAAGTAGTTGACACGTATATTTTTATACTTTATTATAGATAGCATGAGAAAGGCGATCGCCGTCCTGTCAAAGTCTGCAATCGCCTTTCTTCCAACACCTAATTAGGAGTCGATTATTATCATGGCACAAGAACATAAATTCGGTGATGATCAAGATTCTGCTCAAACACCACCAGAACAATTTTTGAGAAGAAAAAATTTTGATGCAGCCACTCCCAAAGCATCTAATCAACAGCCATTACCCAACAGAGAACCGATTAAACATTTGTTGATTGGTTCACCCAAAGCTGTCACCAGTACAATACATTATTTGCAAGCGATCGGTTATGCCGAGGTAGGCGATTGGAGTCCATTAGTTCCAACCGACAACCCTGATCAAGTGATGAGTATTTTAATCCGTCAAATTTTAGTTGCATAACTAACCACAACTACCCCGGCTTTTTTCTACAGTCGGGGTGATTTTGCAGCTGATTAAATTTCTATAGAACTCATATTTCAATACGGTTCAGTTAAGAGAATAGTAGGTTGGGTGTAGCGATCGCGTAACCCAACAAAGCCTTGAAAATGTTGGGTTTCGTTCCTCCACCCAACCTACACCTTCCTCGATTCAAGCTGCTTTTAAACAATTCTCTTTGACCGATATTTATAATTGGTATACTCACCGTTGCTACTGTACTTCACCAGACTGAGAAACGCTATAAGTCATGAATAATGATCGGGGGAATCAATCTAGCTATGTATAAAAACTTCTGTTTTCTAGTCTGGCAATTCAAAAAGTTAGTATATTAAAAGACTAGAAAATAAAGTAATTATCGATACTCTGCTCAAGGCTTGAGCTTTCTTTATCCCCCAAAGTTATCAGCTAATAAATATTTTGGTGCGTTACTACCATTAAATTTCATAGTACCAAATGTCTTCTTCTTTCACGACAATGCGATGGAGAGAAAGACGATCAATCAAACCTTCATCCTCAAATTGTCCTAAAATTCGAGTGATAGTTACGCGGGTAGAACCAAGCATTTCTGCTAGGTCTTCGTGAGTTAAGCGCATATCTATTAAACGTCCTTGTTCAACCTGTGAACCAAATTTTTTCGACAACCATGCTAATAATTTAATCAGCATGGTATCAACTTTTTTATAGCTACGAATTACCATCAATTCTTCAGCTTGTTGGATATGTGCTAGTAGTGTTTCTTGCGCTTGATACCAATCTTCTAGGGGCAAGATTTTAACTTCTACCTTGGTTAAGCACTCCATTTGATAAGGTTCCATTTTTGACAAGACTTTGCCAACGGTATCCCCAGGCCCCCATAATCCTAGCGCAACTGTTGTACCATCTTCTAAATAAGTATAAGTACGTACAAAGCCTTTTTCAATTTGCCAAAGTACATTTTGATTCTCTGGTAAGAATGAGCGCCTAGTAAAATGCTGCTTGGCGTTTTTATTAGGCGCGGTAGACAAGCTTGAGTGTAAAGACACCATGACCTATAGTACTATTCTTCGATGTATTAACCGTAGTATACATAATAGATCAAGCTAAATGAATTTATGGGTACAGAAAAAATCTGCTCTTAGAAAGATGCTAGGGTACATTCTGAATAAATACAGGGCTGACGCACAAAAATTGTCTGTAGAGATTGGGTGTAGGGGACAGTTGCATGGTGTTAGCGCAGCTTTAGCAATGTAGGAGCGTTGGTAGTCTGGTTGTAGGGGGTTTCCCGACTCGAAGCATTAGCTGACAATAATTTAAGGAAATCATGACTAATTCACCGGGTATGATATGATTTCTGAATTTTTCTTCAATCAGACAAAATAGAGTGAGTATGATTGTCATACTCACCCTGCAATAAATTTACTTATCAGTTTATTTTTGGAAAAGAGACACATTTTTATTAGATTTTACAGTTTCGCCATTTAAACTGCGGAAATATAATCCGCCAACAGTTAGCAAAAATAAAACATATCCCACTGCTTGCACAATATATAGATGTTCTCTGTAGCCAAATAAAGATTTCAGAATAATGCCGGGGAATTGATCATCAGGCAAAATACTAGAAGTATTCCAAACTATCGGCCCTAAAATGCAAGAGTGGACTTTAGTAAAGTGTTCATAGTAAAAACACAGGCTTTCGGAAGCACGACTGCTGAGGGCTAAGTTAGCAAAGGCATCGTCAAAATGTTTTAATGCAGAAACGACTAACCCGGCAACAATCAACACTAATAAAACGCCCATAACTTGGAAAAACTGGCGGATGTTGATTTTGACACCTAATTTAAATAACAATACGCCAATTGTGGCTGCTACTAATAAACCGCCAAGAGCGCCAATTGTGGGAATTAAACCTTGCTGAAAGTTAGCCGCAATGAACAACACGGTTTCAAAACCTTCGCGGACTACGGCAATTAAAATTAAACTAAAAACGCCCCAGCCAGCATTGTTATTTTGTGTGAGTGCTTCTGTAACAGCACCTTCTACTTGGGCTTTCATAAATCTGGCTTGTTTCGTCATCCAGATTAGCATCCAACTAAGCATTGCGATCGCCAACACACTAAACACACCTTCTAGTCCCGGTTCAACCACCGATGTGTATTGTGGATTAACTTGACCTAATGCTTTAATTACCACGCTAAACAGCACACCTATCAAGGCGCTGACAACAATACCAACGCCGACACCAGCATACACCCAAGAATTAAGTCGAGATTGTTTGGCTTTTTTCAATAAAGCCAACACTATCCCCACAACTAAGGCGGCTTCTACTCCCTCTCGGAGTGTAATTACAAAAGTAGGTAAAGCAGTACTAAAATTCATCGTTTTGAGTCCAGAGTCAATAGTCTAAGAGGTTATTGGAAAAGTGGTTGGTTTTTGTAGACCCAGATCAAGTTTCCAGCCAAAAAAGGTAGATTCAAGCTGTTCAAGTCCGCGAATCAAATTTTGAGTATGAATTTTTATGGGATTTTCCACTCTCTTCTGCTCCCCAAATCCCCATCCCTAGTAGTTTACTTCGACTTGTATTTATACCGTAGGTTCACGGGGAAGGGAGACAAAACGTAGTTTTGGCAGGGTGGGGTTATTCGTTTTCAGTAAGTTAAGTAATCAAGCAGACAAATTATATCTCTACTGGTAAAGGCTGCCAAACTTCGCCATATTTCTCTTTTAAATCGTGCCAAGATTCTACTTGACCGGGTTCATATTCTCCTGGTTTGCCCCATTGGAGAAATAAGCTTAAAGCAGGTTCTTGTTTATCATCTAAAAACCGGATGGCATAAGTTGTAAAGTTACCTCTTTTTGCTTCACCTGTTTCAAACTTCACTTGGGTAATTTTGTCCATATTGAGGTGAAATTCAAAGCCTTCGGTGTGCATATTGGCATATTTACCTTTCGGCAATTCGGCATAAAATAATTTCTCAATTTTGCCGCGTGCTTCTAATACAGCCGCACTGCTGGTAACAATTAAACGCAAGGTTCCTAAATTTTCACAGGCTTCTAAAAATTCTTTTAAATTGGCACTCATAATTAATTTGTCCTTTGTCATTAGTCATTGGTCATTTGTTGACTATTTTTCGTATTTTTCATAAGCAGCAACAATTCGCTGTACTAGAGGATGACGCACTACATCTTTTTGGGTAAATTCGCAAAAACCAATGCCTTCGACGTGTTTTAAAATGTCTAAAGCAACTGATAAGCCTGATTGTTGATTATGGGGCAAATCTGTTTGTGTGGTATCGCCCGTAATCACCATCCGCGAACGAAAACCCAACCGCGTCAAAACCATTTTGATTTGTGCGGGTGTGGTGTTTTGAGCTTCATCCACTATTATGAAAGCATGATTTAGGGTACGTCCGCGCATATATGCGAGTGGCGCAACTTCAATAATGCCGCGTTCTATTAAATTGGGGACTTTTTCAGCATCAATAAATTCGTAAATGGCATCGTAAAGTGGACGAAGATAAGGATTAATTTTTTGCTGTAAGTCTCCTGGTAAAAAGCCTAATCTTTCACCAGCTTCGACAGCTGGGCGAGTTAAAATCAGCTTTTCTACTTGATTGGCGAGGAGTGCTTGCACAGCGACCACAACGGCGAGATAAGTTTTACCTGTACCAGCAGGCCCGGTGCAGAAGGTAATATCACGTTTGCGGATGGTTTCAATGTACTGGCGTTGACGAAATGTTTTGGCGCGGACTTCTTCACCACGGCGAGTTCTAGCGAGGACATCTCGACGTAATTCTTGGAGTTCATCTTCGCGATCGCTATCCAAGGCTTGACGAGCTGTTAAAATATCGGCATTGGAAATCGTATTGCCTTTAATCCACAGGTCTTCGAGCGATCGCACCAACCTGGATGCTAAATTAATTTGGGCATCTGTACCCGTAATCTGAAGTTCCTGTCCCCGTAGCACTAACACCGCGCCTGTTTGCCGAGACAGGATTTTGAGATTTTCTTCACCATCACCTGCAAGAGCGATCGCACTCGGAATATTAGGCAGCTGAATCTTTAAAGCATCTGCCATAGTTATTTCTTAAATGTGTGAGGAGTTATTTTTAACAAAGGTCTATTACTTGTTTAGATTTTTAATTACAGTTTTTAATTAAGTTTATTTTTACATTATTTTCTAGTTTTGCGCTTTTGCATCACCGCACTAGTACACTGCGGCGTAAATAAGCAGACCATGAGAAATAGCTAAAAAGCTGACTTGATAAGTATTATTTCTTTTTACTTTTGCCTTTTTACTTTTGCCTTGTTGCACTAGTAAAGTAGAGACGCGATCGCATCTCTACTTTAGCGAGGTTGAAGTTAATTAAACTTGCTCACCTCAAATTTCACCATTGACTGCGGTTAATCGCTTAGTAGCGAACGCCTTTACGTGCTGCTTCTGCTTTACGCTTCCGGCGTAGACTGGGTTTTTCGTATCTTTCCCGACGTTTAACCTCAGATAATATCCCGGCTCTTTGAATTTTCTTTTTAAAACGTCTTAGTGCCGAGTCAATTGTTTCATTTTCACCTAGACGGACTTCAGCCACTCCCTAATTTCACCCCCTGAAAGAGATATTTAGAAGTTGCATTCATAAATAGCATTTAGAAATCAGGTCAATGAGAGGAGGCACAAGGCAGAAGAATTAAGTTTCAGACTTCATCCTTCACACTTCATACTTTTCTCCCTCATCTTCCTTTCTTTATAGTTTAAACCTAGCGGAAACGAGGTTTAGCAACAGGTCTACTAGGCCCGTTGTTACCACGTCTTTCCCTAGTTTTTGGCAGTGGCGGTCGCTCTTCGCGGTCTTCATCAAAAGACATACCATCTCGCCCCATAGCACTGCTGCCATAGATGTCCAGATATACAGATTGTCCAGCCAGTTCTGCCGCAGCAGCAACTACTGTCCGAATTGCCTGAATATTGCGTCCGCCTCGGCCAAATACTTTGCCTTTATCTGCACTGTCAAAGGCAATGCGAATCCAAGCTTTTTTCAGGGTGTGAGAAATTTCACAATCAACGCTTAAGGTATTTGGAGATTCTAAAAACGGCTGCATCAAAAATCGCACTAGTCCAACATAATTGGGATTAGCTGCGAAAGATGGCGTATTGAGGTTATGATGCGGGTTTTGCACTGACCTGTTCAAGAACATTAGCTTTTACGAGGATGCGACGTACGGTGTCAGTGGGCTGTGCGCCTTGTTGTAGTCGCTTGACGATGCCGGGAACATCTAGTCTAACTTCATCGGTTCTGGGGTTGTAAAAGCCCAGTTCTTCTAAAGGACGACCATCGCGGCGAGAGAGGCTATTCATGGCGACAATACGGTAGCTCGCTTCCCGCTTTTTTCCGTATCGCTTCAAGCGCAGTTTGATCATGTTGAAGAATCGTTCTCCTGTTTGTATGGATTTTTGCAGCTGATAAATTTAGGAAGTAACTTGGCGAAAGTGCCTTGGTTAATTACTTCCCATACTGAAATGCTTATTTTAACACTTGATTAGCGTTTGCGGCTATATGAGTTAGGGAGTGGGGAGTTGGGAGTGGGGAGTTGGGAATGGGGAATGGGGAGTTGGGAATGGGGAGTTGGGAGTGGGGAGTGGGGAGTGGGGAATGGGGAGTGGGGAATGGGGAGTTGGGAGTTGGGAGTGGGGAGTTGGCGGGTGTAGGTGATGAAAAACTGTTCTCCCTTGTCCTCCTTGTCCCCCCTATCCCCCTTGTCTCCCTTGTCCCCCTTGCCTACCTTGTCCTCCCTATCCCCTCTTCTACAAGTTCCCAAAGCCCTTTTTCTTCTTATCCTTGGGTTTTTTCTTTTTGCTGCCGCCACCACCGCCGTTATAACCGCGCCATCCGGGGGCGGCGGGACGACCACCTGCGTAGGCGTTGCCCATACCACCGCCGCCGAACATTCCCGGCATACCAGGGAAGTTACCTTTACCCATTTGTTGCATGAGCGATCGCATTTTTTGGAAGTCTGATACCAGCTTACTCACATCAGCTTCTTTGTAACCAGCACCCTTAGCCACCCGTCGTCTGCGGCTGGGAGAACTTGCCAATAAATCTGGGTCTTGGCGTTCTTGCTTGGTCATGGAATTAATCATCGCTTCGCAGCGTTTTAGCTGAGTTTCACCCTGCTTGAGTTGATCATCAGACAGCTTACCCATACCAGGAATCATCTTGAGAATGCCTCCCAGTGACCCCATATTTTTCAGCAAACGCAGCTGTTTGAGAAAGTCGGTAAAGTCAAACTTCGCTGACAGAATTTTCTCTTGCATTTGCTCGGCATCGGCCAAGTCAATTTCTTCTTGGGCTTTTTCTACCAAAGTCAAAACATCGCCCATCCCCAAAATCCGCGATGCCATCCGGTCAGGGTAAAAAGGTTGTAGGGCTTCGACTTTTTCCCCAACACCGACAAATTTGATGGGTGCGCCGGAAATTTGGCGGACTGACAAAGCTGCACCACCACGGCTATCACCATCTAACTTGGTGAGAATTGCCCCAGTAATGCCGATTTGCTCATGGAAGGTGCGGGTGAGGTTGGCGGCTTCTTGACCAGTCATGGAGTCCACCACCAACAAAGTCTCGTGGGGTTGGACTATTTCCTTAATCCGCGCTAACTCCGCCATCATGTCTTCGTCGATTTGCAGACGACCCGCAGTATCAATGATGACTGTGTTGACACCTTCAGCTTTGGCACGTTCTACACCTTGGCGAGCAATTTCTACAGGGTCAGCATCACTACCCAGATCAAATACTGGTACGTTAATTTGCTTACCCAAGGTGATCAACTGATCAATTGCGGCGGGGCGATATACGTCTGTGGCGACTAACAAACAGCTGCGCTCTAATTTTCGTAGATGTAAAGCTAATTTGGCTGTGGCTGTGGTTTTACCAGTACCTTGCAAACCAGCCATCAACACAATTGTCGGCTTTTGTTCAGCTTCCACCAGGGGAACGTTTTCTTCCCCCATCACCTGCACCAATTCATCGTAGACAATTTTGATGAACTGCTGGTCTGGGCGCACGCCAGAAATTACCTCGGCTCCCTGCGCCTTGGCTTCAACTTCGCTAATAAAATCTTTGACTACCTGGAGGTTGACATCTGCTTCTAATAAAGCGCGGCGGACTTCTCGCAAAGCCTCTTGAATATTGGATTGCGAGATTTTATCTTGACCCCGAAGTTTTTTCCAGGCGGATTCTAAACGGTCTGCTAGTGCATCAAACATATCTAAGTTACAAGTATTTAGCCAATGAGGAAGCCGGAATTGTCGCCAAAGGCGATGCAGAATTTCCGGTAGAGTTTTAACGTGCTATCTACCAGCTTAGTAGTTTTCACTCCGAGTTGAGCAACTGGATACCTACTGGGTTTGGGGTGGTAAACCGTATTTTTTCACAATTTTAGTGTTAAGCAACACTGATGTGGTGGCAGTTACATAATTGTAAAGCTTGTTTGACGACTGCTAACAAGACATTCATATCAACTGGCTTGCGGATAATACCCGCTACGTTGGCTTGGCACTTTTTTTTGATGGTGTCTTCTTCGTAGCCACTTAGTAACAAAATTGGTAAACACTTACAACTGCGATTTTGTTGGATGCGATCGGCTACTTCATAACCATCCATTCCTGGCATTGTGACATCTAATAAAAGCAAATCAAATGTTTGAGATGCTATTTTTTGCAATACTTCTTCTCCACTCAAGACTGTAGTAACTTGATAACCATTTGTTTCTAAAATTAGTTGTAATAACTGACAAGTTACCTGACAATCATCGCATACAAGAATATGAGGATTTTTATTGTTTATTTTTTCGCTCATCATCAAATTAATTTAATAAATAATAAATATTGATTTTTGAACTAAAAAGCTAAATATAAATCATCCAATGTTTAGATATATCAATGATGATATACAAATTTTGTTTTTTTATTTTTTGAAAGATACTGATATTGATATTTTAGATATCTAGTTAGTTGCTGTAACTAATACTTATAGTATATGAATATAGGTTGCAGGTAGAAAATTAAAAATTATTAACTTAATTTTAATCAGTGTGATTCTTAAAATCTGTGTCTAGAGAGCGAAATTGCTTTATTACTTTAGTCCTAACCTTCACAAAATAAAGATAAAATAATACCACAACGAAAATTTTTAACATCAACCTACTCATAACAAACCTGAACGCACCGAGAAAAATGGTGCGTTACGGCTAATTTCCACAGTCTTAGGTTCCGAAATCCTGGCATAGCCGTAACACACCCTACTTAAATAGCCTTTTCATATCATAGGTAGCGGATATAAAATCTATCTCCCTTCTCCCCAAAAGCTGGGATATTTTTTATTTTTAGCCTCCAGCCTCTCCATCAAGGTTATTGACTAAAGCTTCTACAGTATCAGCATCATTTGGTAAGGTGGCTGTTAAAATTTCACTGCCATCGGTGGTAACTAAAACATCATCTTCGATGCGGATACCCCGGACATCGGCAAATTGTTCTAGACGCTGCCAATTGATGATGTTTTGATATTTAGCGCGATTTTGCGGGTCATTTAAAATTGCTGGGACTTGATAAAATCCTGGTTCAATTGTGATGAGCATTCCTGGACGTAGGGGACGATTGAGACGCAGGTAACTTAAGCCAAAGCGATCGCTCCTGGTTCTATCATCTTCATATCCGGCTAAATCTCCCAAGTCTTCCATATCATGCACATCTAAACCCAGTAAATGCCCAATTCCATGTGGGAAAAACAAGGCATGGGCATCTAATTCCACTAAATCTTGGGGGTTGCCTTGTAAAATGCCTAAATCAACTAACCCTTCCGCAATTACTGTTGCGGCTAATAAATGAATATCTCGATACTCTACGCCAGGGCGAATTTTAGCAATGCAAGCATCATGAGCCGCTAAAACCACATTATAAATATCTCGTTGTGTGGCGGAAAATTTACCAGACACAGGCCAAGTGCGGGTAATATCAGCCGCCCACCCCATTTCTGTTTCTGCACCCACATCAGCCAACAGTAAATCACCGGGTTGCAATGGGTGATGATATACGTCATTATGCAAAACTTCGCCGTGAACAGTCACAATACTGTTGTAAGAAGTGGTCATATTTTGGGCAATAATTACCCCTTCCATTGCCGCCCGGACTTCTGCTTCTTGTTTTGCTTTGGGGGTGGCGGCCATACCTGCTTTGTGTGCAGCCACACTCACAGCCGCAGCTTTGCGTAATTCGGCTAAGGCTTCCCCATCGTGGGTGAGGCGTAAACTGACAATTGCCTTGGCTAATGCTAAATCTAATCCCTCTAAATCATAAGGTGAAGAAATTTCTCTGTGCAGAATTTGGGACTGTACAAGACTTGTACGATAATTCTGCACGGGAATTGAGGCGGCATTATGACCGCGATGTTTCAACTCAGATAAGGTTCTCGCTGTATCTGCACCAATTTTGGCGGCAATTTCTTCGCGTTTGGGTGTTTCACCGTGCCATAAGGCGCTACCGGGTTCGGGATCATCAATGAATAACTCTAGTTTGCCCGCTTCTAGGCGAATGGCGGCGTTGTTTAGAGGTAAGCCAGCAAAGTAGAGGAAATGGCTGCTGGCGCGGAAAGGATAGGTATTAGCTCGAAAGTTGCGGGGGCTGCTGCTTCCTGACCAAAGAATTACCGGGAAATCAATTAATTGAGCTAGTTTTTCTCTTCTGTGACGTAAAGTATCGCTGAGGGTGTTGGAGATATGGTGAATTTGCATAATTTCAAACGCAAAGTGGCGTAGAGAAGTTGCGTAAATCTTTAATGTACTCTCGTAGATATATATTGCTTCCATATTCTAAAGTAAGTTCATGGGACAAATCATTACTCAGGTTGATGCTTTTACCGATAAACCTTTTGCGGGAAATCCGGCGGCTGTTTGTGTTTTGCCTGCACCAAAAGACACTGACTGGATGCAGCAGGTAGCACAGGAAATGAATTTGTCGGAAACGGCTTTTTTGGTGAAACAAGAGGATGGCTTTAATCTGCGTTGGTTTACGCCAGCTGTAGAAGTGCCGCTTTGTGGTCATGCAACTTTAGCCAGCGCCCATGTGTTGTGGTCACAAGGACATTTAGCGAGTGACGAAGTGGCGAGATTTCATACCAAAAGTGGGTTATTGATTGCCAAGCGCCAAAATGAATGGATTGAACTGAATTTTCCTGCTAATCACTCACAAGTAACTATTGCACCACCGGAACTCAGTATGGCTTTAGGTGTAAATTATCAAGCTGTTTACCAAAATTCTCTCGGTTATCTCGTAGAAATAGAATCAGAAGATGTAGTACGGCAAATGCAGCCAAATTTTCAACTTTTGAAAACTTTCCCTGTAGATGGGGTAATCGTTACGAGTAAAGCTCATCCAGGCTCAGAATTTGATTTTGTGTCTCGGTTTTTTGCGCCAGCTTTGGGCATTGATGAAGACCCAGTGACGGGAGCCGCCCATTGTTGTTTAGCACCGTTTTGGCGCGATCGCTTGGATAAAAATGCTTTCTTGGCTTATCAAGCATCCCATCGCGGTGGCGTAGTTAAGTTGTATTACGACGGTGGCGATCGCGTACTCCTTTCTGGTCAAGCAGTTACTATCCTAAAAGGTGAACTGATCAGTGATTGAAACAAAAAGTAAAATTTTGCTGTGGGATTGTAGTGATTTACACTGAAAAAACCTGTATAATACAACCTTATGTATCATCTAACACGCAAACTTCAGCTTAGTTAATCTCAATTTAAGGAATTGTGAGTCAGTGTATATGTGCAAATACCTGTTGAAGAAATATATAAAACTGAGAGTTCAAGAATTAGAGTCAATTACAGGATTTAATTACCAAGATTGTTCGTTCAAAATGGGTGTTAGGTTGTAAGGGTTTTGAACACCGATATTTTCTGATTTATTCGTTGGCTGACTCCTGAATTCTGTTTTGTAAAATTTGGCTTTTTGTCCATATCAAGAGCATTTTGTAACCACATAAAACTTACACACAAAGTTGGTCGGTTGAGACTGGCATTTTTGGGGTGTCGGGGTGTGATGATTGTTTACCTAAACACGCCCCTATATTCCTATAGCAATCCTAAATGATTTACAAACATCTTTCTCCCTTGCCTACCCTGTCATCCTTGTCTCCCTTGTCTCTATTGTTCACGGATCAAATAGGACTGCTATATGCCCTTGCTAAACCGTTGATTTGTAATTTCACTGTGTAAGTCAAACTTAACTATTTATCCCAGTAATTTTTAAATATGGATTACACTCAACAACTCATTCATTTAACAGAAATATCAGCCGCCGATTTTCCCGCAGGTGGGGATTTTAAATATAAATGTCGTGTACAAATTCTCTCTGAGCAAGGTCAAGAAATATTATCCAAAGATTTGTTTTCGCGGATGCAGCCAAGCTGGTTAGTGAATTTCACTATTTATAAAGACTGCGCGATCGCTATTACACTATGTTACCGTCAAGGCGATCTGACCCAACCTTGGCAAGATGCTGGGACAGTTACCTTTGCAGCCCAAGATTTTCTGCATGGACACAACTCCATCGAACTAGAATTTCCGATTACCACCTGGAGTCTCGCACCTCATTTAACCCTCCAGGCCAGAATCACCCAGACTGTTGGTGAAGCAGGTAGCCACACAATCAAACTCTTAGCTAATCAGCCAATTCCATCACGTTTTCAACTCAAACCAACCGTAACCATCGACAAAGAAGTTGAAATTCCTGAACCTATTCCCCTAACATCCCAAGAAGAAGTCATTGTCAAAGATGTCTGGAATAAACTGCGGGCTTGGAAAGAACTGCAAATGGAAAAGTTCTTTAAGCGGCTGTTGTTAGAAGAACCAGAATTAGAACATATTTTTGGGGAAGCGATCGACAGTATGACAGATTACTTTTATGAGTTATTTGACTACTGTATTCACCAACTCCAGCCATACACCCAAAATATCATTTCTGAACCCCTGACAGGTGTACCTTACGAAACAGGCGATGACTTTGATACCGTAGAAGATTACGGGGCTTTGTTTGCGGATATTGGGATGCGTCCCCACCACTGGGTAAAAGCGCGACAAGTTTGGATGTGGATGTTACCTTCGATTCCTTACTTAGAAGAATATGACCGCCAAGATTTAGCGAAAGGTGTCAACTCGGCACTGTACAAATTTTTCAATAGTAATATTATTTTGCCGATGGTAGAGGCAGTGCGTTACTACGAAGATGCCTTAACACCAGAATTACTCAAGGAAATGGCAGAGACTTGGCAGATATTTAGCCAAAATAAACAAGAAATGGGGATGGTATTTTATCAAACCTTGTTTGAAAAATATCCCTTTGTCTTGCCGATTTTCGGCAGAGCCGATATTGATTATCTCTCCCTACACCTGTTCCAATCCTTAGATTTTCTCATGCGTTGCTTGCGGAGTGAAAGCATCGATGAATTGTTGCTGGAACTGCGGTTATTGGGACAAATTCACGGCAGTGTCGGCGTGCCATCTTGTGCTTATCCTGCCATGTCTGACACAATGTTTGTCTTGTTTGAAAAATATGTGCCGAATTTTACCCCAGAATTGCGGCGGGCTTGGCAGACATTATTTAATCGCGTCACCAATGTGATGAAACTGCCCAAGCTGAATGAAGAACGGTTACTGAAAAAAGCCGAGCAATTCCTCCAAGTAATTGCTAGTGAACAAGGTTGGGAAGCAGAACATCGAGCGCGACGTTGGGCAGAAATTCAAGCCGAAATCAAAGCCACCCGCACTTATCATCACACCTACGAAGAATTGGCTTATGGCGCACAGTTAGCTTGGCGGAATGCGTCTAAATGTATTGGTCGGATTCAGTGGAATAACATGGTGGTGCGTGATTGTCGCCATGTGACAGATCCCGATGAAATGTTTCAAGAATTACTCGAACATTTGCGCTTAGGCACCAATGGCGGTAATGTTCAAGTGATTATGACCGCATTTCGTCCCAAACTCCCCAAAGAACGCTGGGGGCCGCGGCTGTGGAATTCGCAATTATTACGTTACGCCGCCTACGAACAACCAGATGGTAGTGTGATCGGCGATCGCGCTAACTTAGATTTAACCAACACCATCATTAAATTAGGCTGGCAACCCCCGGAACCGCGCACACCCTACGATATTTTACCAATAGTCATTGAAGTGCCGGGAATGGAGCCGAAGTTGTATGAGTTCCCCAAAGAAGAAATTTTAGAAATCGATATTGAACATCCCACCATTGCCGAGTTCAAATCCTTGGGGTTGCGCTGGTATGCAATTCCGGCAATCAGTAATTTCCGCATGGATATTGGTGGGATTAGTTACGCTTGTGTACCCTTCAATGGCTGGTATATGGGTACAGAACTGATGCGCGACTTCTTAGAAGAAGGGCGTTACAACAAACTCGAAGACATCGCCCACATTCTAAAATTAGATACGAGTTCTGAGCATACCTTATGGCGCGATCGCGTCGCCTTAGAATTGAATATCGCCATTCTGCATTCTTTCCAAAAAGCGAAGGTGACAATGGTAGACCACCAGTCTGCCTCACGCCAATATCTCACCCATGATTTGCGCGAAAAGAAAGCAGGTAGAGAATGTCCATCGGAATGGGGTTGGGTGCTACCCCCGGCTGGCGGGAGTGTTTGTCCGGTATGGCATCACCAAACACGGGACTTTTATTTAGAGCCAGCTTATCACCATGCCGCCGATCGCTGGGCAGTGGAAGATGGCATTGACTTAGAAAAATTCACCACATCTCTGGACGAAGACGACAACAAAGAAGACCGGATTTTGATTTTGTACGCCTCGGAAACCGGTACCGCCGAAGGTTTTGCGCGGACGGCTGCAAGGCAATTAAATCGTTACCGTCCCAAGGTGATGGCGCTGGATGAATACGACAAAACTCATTTAAGTTCCGAAAGACTGGTGTTGATTGTTACCTCCACCTTTGGGAATGGGGAAATGCCAGCAAACGGAAAACAATTCTTGCACTGGTTGAAAAAGCAACCTCCCGGTTCATTGATGACTTTGAATTATTCCGTCTTGGGACTGGGTAGCACGGTTTATGAACAGTTTTGTGCGGCGGGAATTGCTGTGGATAAAGCCTTGGCGCGTTCCGGTGCTAACTGTATTGTGCCTCTGCATAAAGCCGATGAAATCAAAGGCCAAGCTGATACCTTCAAACAATGGCTGAGATTAATTAGCCGCGTCTTGGGTGAAGATGCGACGGCGGCTGATGGGACGACCATCAACGCACCTCAATTACAGGTAAAATTCCTCACTAGTAACGCGATAGAAAACTTGGCTGTAGCGGAAAGTGGCGAACGGGGGATAGAAGTACCTGTAATTGCCAATCAAGAACTGCTGCAACAAGTCATTCCTGGTAGTCGTTCGACGCGGTTTATTAGCTTTGACATTGCCAACACTCACCTCAACTATGAAACAGGTGATCACGTTGCAGTTTATCCTAATAATCCCCCAGAATTGGTACAGCGAATTTGCGATCGCCTGAATTTGACACCCGACACCTACTTTAGTGCAAGTTACGTCACCGCCGATGGTCAAGAAACTGAAGATCAACCACCCATCGCCGTACCCACAACCGTTGGTCATGTCTTATCAGAAGAACTAGATTTAGCTGTGCGGGAACCATTCAACGATTTATTGGCATATTTACATTCTGCCACCTCCAACCACACAGAAAAACAACGCCTGGAAACTTGGTTAGAAATTCTCCGCCAAGGTGAAGACCACCCCGAAAGCATTGCGCTCACCAAAACCATCACCGACAATTACATGAGCGTGGCTGATTTATTCGATGAATTTCCCGGCGCGACCATTACCCTCGCCGCCTTACTGGAATTACTACCAAAACAAAAACCGCGTCTGTACTCCATTTCCTCCTGTCCGTTATTGCATCCCCAGCAAATTCAAATCACCGTCGGGGTGTTGCAAATTAAAACCGATGCAGGTAAAGTTCGTCAGGGACTATGTTCTAACTACCTCGCTGGACTGCAACCAGGAACCAAAGTAAGAATTGATGTGCGTACCTCCAGTTTCCGTCCACCCAGCGACCCAGAAGCAATGATGTTGATGGTCGGGCCAGGTACAGGAGTTTCACCTTTAATTGGCTTCTTGCAATACCGAGAAGCCTTGGCGCAGCAAGGAAAAACCCTCGCAGATGCGACTTTATACTTTGGTTGTCGCAATCACCAAGACTTCCTTTATCAAGAGCAATTGCAGACATGGTACAGTCAAGGCGTGCTGTCAGAATTAAACGTGGCATTTTCTCGCCAAGGCGGTGAAAAAGTCTACGTCCAAAATTTGATGCAGCGCAAACCCAAAGAAATCTGGCAACTGCTGAGTCATCCAAAATGCCATTATTATGTGTGCGGTGATGCCAAAATGGCCGATGATGTTTATGAAGTGATGTTAGCGATCGCTAATACTGAAGGTAATTTATCACTGTTAGAAGCTATCCAGTTCTTTGACAAAATGAAACAGGAAAAACGCTTCGTTTCTGATGTTTGGGGCGTAACCCTCAACTACAAACAAGCCATCAAACAAGTGCAGAAAGATAACTACTCCAAAGCCGAAAGATGGCTAAATCGAGTTAATCAATCAGCAGATGAATCTACACCAGTTCCAGAGATAGCACAACCATCAGTTGTCTATAATCTTTGAGACATCATGACTTGATGACTTGCTGTTGAAATTCTGTATTCAGATCCCCGACTTCTTAAAGAAGTCGGGGATCTTGTTCTTCACCAATTATTGAGATTTTATTTATTTTTGGGAGTCATAATTTATTCTCTGATAAAATAAATTTTACAAAAAATGTTCTTCCCCACTCCCTAACATACATTCTCCTGGGTTATCTATTGACTGTTTTTTATTGATTGCCACAGTAATATAGCGTTTACTAGTTGACTGAAGGACAAATCTATCTGCGTCCATCTGCGTTTATCTGCGGTTAATTATTCTTGTCTGTAACTCACTAGGTTAAGAAAGGCTGTATATAAACGTTCCAAATAAAAACTGAGGCATGGAACAAACTTTATTTTTAGACTTTTTAGCCAGCTTACAAAAACTGTTTGTAGGTTACATTCCGGCTGCTGTTTTCGGCAGTTTCATCGGATATTTTATTGGCATAAATGTTACAGTTTATCAGATTTTTAGAAGGATATTTCAGATACCACATAGCATTCCGCCTTTAGCCTTACTGCCAATTGCCCTCATCTTGTTTCAAGATAGTGAACCTGCATCAGTAATGGTGATATTTCTTGCCACATTTTGGACAGTTATCATTAATGTAGCTATCGGTTTACAACATTTTCGCAGACAAAATAATAACTTTCGGGCTGCTATATTTCATGTATTTCATTCATTGAAAGTTGGTATTTGGGTAGCGTGGTTTACAGTTATAGCCATAGAAATGCTAATTGGCCCCAGAGGATTAGGCTTTATTCTCTGGGAAAGCTACAAAGCAGGTAATACTAATAGCATGATTCAGGTATTACTCTATATTGGTATTATCGGCACTTTATTAGATCAATTTTTAGATTTCATGGGTTCTCTACTAGCACAGATGATTTCTGAAAACAAAAAATCGAGTTAAACTTTTATATAGTACAAATTGATAGTGAATAGAGACTAGAGACTAGAGGTTAGAGGCTAGGATGCTCAAGGCTAGATGAATGTACCTCATTGGAATGAAAAATGCTGTAAATAAACAAACCATAAGAAATTGCTAAAAGGCTTGTTGTATCGTTATTATTTCTTTTGCCTTTTGCCTTTTGCCTTTTTACTTTTGCCTTGTTGTACTAGGCTGACGAATTGCACTTTGCCAGTTAATAGTTTGCTTGGCGGAACGTCCGCCTAATGAACGTGTTGCTGTCACTTCAATATCAACATTGATACCAGGACTTAGGGCATTTTCTGGTATTTTTAACTTGCCTAACGCCAAAGTAAAACGATTATAGTCACGGGTGACAAATTCAGGCGGAACATCACCTGTATAAACAGTTTGATAGTCAGAGAAACCCCCAGAGTTATCTCGCGCCCGGAATTTCACGCGAAATTTAGTTTGCAGAACATCAGATTTTGCTGCTAAATCGACGATTTTTAAGTTAAGGTTTTCTCCCGCACCTGCAAATTCCGCGACTGCTAACCGAGTCACATCTTGTTTGAGAATTGCGTGATTCACAGTATAAGTTGTCAAATTATTCTCACTTTGACTGTTAGCATCAACCCACAAATCTTCAGGAAAAGTCACTTCTAGTTGTTTACTATCATTTAAAGTGACTGTGACAGCTTGATTACTAAAACTTTGACTCGGTTGTTTTTCTTGCCAAACTAACTGAAACGACTCTTCTAAACGCTGGTCAAATTCGCGGTATTCATCAGCAATTATAGAACCAGGGGCAAGTAATGAAGCTGCACCTGTACGCAGATTCCATTTATTTTTTGAGAGTGGGAATTGTTTACCTGCGAGTTCGGGAATTGACAGCTTGATGCTAGGAGTGTCAGCCGCCAAGGGTTCTTTACTATTCACAATACTCAACACTCCCAAGCGCCCGGTATTACCATCGCTACCGTCACTACCATTGCTGCCATTCCGCCCGTCGTAACATCTGTAACGCTTCTTAGTACATTTGTAATCAGAACTCCCAGGAGTACCTTTGCAGGTTTGCACTTCCCAACTGCGCCTGCGACAATTGCAACCAGCCGTCCCATTACCACCGCGTCCACCGCGTCCGCCTTCCCCTGGGTTTGTACGCACAAGTATTTTGCGTAAGTCGGCTAAATTAGTGTAATAAGCCGTGACAGAACCACCATTTCCGCCATTTCCACCTTTACCGCCATCGCCACCAGCACCACCATTAGCTGCGTGAATGTCATGGTTTTTGTTTTCTGGTTGATAACCGCAGTCAGGGCGATAACCATATCCGCCATCTTCGCCATCCTCACCATCTTGACCAGATAAATCGAGGTTGACTGCTGAACCATCGACAAAAATAGTTTGATTTTGACCGTCGCGGCCATCTCTACCCGATCGCCCACTTGTCCCCTTACTCCCATTTCTGCCATAATCTCGATCAGCAAGGTAGTTGTTACTAGCGATCGCTGGACATAATACTGCACCAGAGGCAGGTAACAAGCTAGTAACTAAGCAGAATGTCAGTAAAAGTGGCAGCTTACCCCTAAGACTGTTGGACATCGAGTCAAACCTAAACTTTAGTGATATTTACTGAATATGACGTTGCATCACCGGAATTTGCTCCTCATCCTCGCCAATTATCGATTACTAAAGGGTATCCCAATGCTTGGATTTTTTGATAATGTCTAATATTACCTGTTACTAGAATTAAGTTATTTGCGATCGCTGTAGCAGCTATTAAGACATCTGCTAATCCGATTGGTTGTCCTGATGTTTCTAAATCTGCCTGAATCAAACCCGAAAGTTCTGCACAGCTTTGGTCTAAAGGCAAGATTTCCAGTTGAGATAAATCTGCTAAAAACTCTTGAATGCGGTCATTACGATTTATTCTCTTCCATCCCTTGATAATTTCAGAAACAGTAATTACAGAAATTGTGTACTGTTGCCATATACCTATGTAACCAATGGCTTTAGCATTTATTTTAGGATTTCTTAATTTGCGAATTTCTGATAAAATATCCGTATCAATTAAAGATTTTCTCACACCTAATTTTAGTCTCTATAATTCCTGTGTTTTAAAATATCTGCGACCATTTCATCAACTAATTCGGCTTCATCACCCCATTTACCGATAAATGAATTATTAAGAATTTCTGGTTGTGTTAATTGATCAATCATTGCTTTGATTATGTCAGAAATTTCGCAATTATAGGTTTGCGACAATTGGTTAATTTTTGCAAATGTTTCTTGATCGAGTTCTATTTCTAGTTTTTGCATAGGTGATTAAGAAGTTGGAAATTAACAGCTTATATTAATTATAAGTGAATGGATTTTGTTTACCCCCGAAAGCAAGAGCGAAGCCAAAGCCACAACCGACGCAACCACACCTAGGTGCAAGATGTGTATTACACCTTCTCTTTGGGAGGAGTAGCGATACCCTGCTTGAGTAAATTTGCTTCTAGTTCTTTGATGAATTGACAGTCTTTTTCTAACCAAGGTTGACTTTCTGCACTTACCGATGGCTGCTTTTCTAAGAAACTAAATGCTTGGCGGAATTGCTGGGGAGTGGTAGCAATAGGCGCATCAAAATGACAAGAAATAATTTGGTGAAAATTCCATTTGGCAACTTTGTTAGCCCAGTCGATGACTTGTTGTGGTGCTTGGGGCAGAATAAGAGTTTGCAAAATTGGGGCGACAAATGGACGACCATTACCACTCAGGGCGTAAAATGACTGTTGCCAATTGGCTTGCCAACGAAATGGATATAAGCCGAAATATGCTTTTCTTGAATGGTCTGGCGCTTGCCAAGCTTCGCGGAAACTTTCACCGAGTCCAGTGATATCTAATGCACTGGGACGGAAATAAATCGCAAATAAGGCAATACGCTGCCATCCTTGACGGCGGTTTGTGGCGTTATCTTCAATGGGTTGGAGGGCATTTTCCCTGGCGTGAAATAGTAAGGGGTATGGGTCTAATTGCAAGATAGCCGGAGGATTTTCCGAGATAGAGATGATTGTATCGGTTAACAGTAGGGTGTGCGATCGCTTGTGAAACAAAGCCACTTCCCCAAATGAACCTCGTCCCAAGTTAATATCCAACACCTCATACTCAAAATCATCGGCAAACGGCGCAAGACTCGCATCTTCTGGTAGTTCCTGAGTTCGTTGTTGGGGAAACCCTAACCAACTAAGTGGTAAGTTGAACGGAAAACTCCATTGATGAGGTGCAACAAACACCTGCGCTTGCGGAAAGTTTCTGGCAAAGGGGCCGACAAAAACTTTGTGTTCAAGACCAGAACTGGTTGGTAAAATAATGTACTTCACCTCACCATGTTTTGCTACCAATTCCTGCACCATTCGCACACATTCTTTAGTTGCTGCTACAGGTGCATAAACCAACAAACCACCACCTGTCAGCTTCACCACAGTCATCCGAATCGGCACAATAGTATAGAGAATGCCATGCACTTGGTCGAATGTCCAAATTGTATCTTTCACAATTTCTTGGCAAAGTGTCCGCCGTTGGTTGTAGGGATAAAAGGGAACAACAGGCCAAAACGGCCATGACCAATCTTTTGGGTTGTTGCTGAGATACATAGATGAATTGACCCAATCCTAATCTCTTGCCATGTCATTATCCTAAAATAATCAGAGCAGGCGTAGCTGAAATATAGCGATTGAGTAAGATATGGGGGATTCTCCCCCAAACCCCCGATTGGGTGACGGTTGCGTCCCCCAAACCCCCTCCAAAATCATTCTTTCGTTTTTTTTGAGTGATTACTTTTAGGACTTACGCAGACTCTACGATTTCTTGGCGTTCTACCCTGCGGGAAGCCGCTTGCGCGTCTAAGGCGACTTGGCGGTACCCTGCGGGAAGCCGCTTCGCGTCTACGGTAAATTAAGCTTTTGGGCGATTTTTGCGTAAGTCCTGACTTTGTTGATTTTGTTGTAATTTTAGAAACCACAGATGAACAGCCATATATCCATCTGTGGTTTATTTTGTTGAAAAATTGTGCGTTATTTGATGTTTTGATATCTGCCTAAAGCAATTAACGGGAAATATTGCTGATACAGATGATATTTGAGATAAAAATGACAGGGGAAGCCAGTACCTGTAAAGTCGGCTTCAAACCAAGTACCGTCTGATTTTTGGGTTTTTACTAGGTAATCAATTCCGCGTTCAATAATTTCCATTGCAAATTTGCCAGTGGCTTCACCGGCGGCGATTAACCCAATTAATGCCCAAGCTGTTTGCGATGCGGTGCTGCGTCCTTGGCCTTTGAGGCTAGGATCGTTGTAAGTACGGCAAGTTTCACCCCAACCGCCATCGGAATTTTGACATCCGATTAACCAAGTTGCGCCTTTTTCGATTTGGCGTTGATACTTTTGCGGGTTAATTAATGCTAAAGCCGAGAGAACGCCGCTAGTACCATAGATGTAATTTACGCCCCAACGCCCAAACCAACAACCTTCGGTTTCTTGTTCGGCGAGGAGGTAAGATAGGGCGCGTTCGAGATTATGGGAGTCAATGGATAAGTTACAAGCACCCAACATTTCGATGACTCTGGCGGTGACATCGGCGGTATTGGGGTCAATCATGGCTTTTAAGTCACCGTAGGGGATAGCATTCAGCCATTCTTGATCATTATCTAAATCAAACGCGGCCCAACCACCAGGACGACACTGCATAGATGCAACCCAATTTAAGGCGCGGGCGATCGCAGCTTGTTTTAAACTTTCATTAGGTAGTTTGGCTGCGTGCAAAGCCATGACCACTACGGCTGTATCATCCACATCAGGATAAAAGCGATTGTCAAATTCAAACGCCCAAGCACCTGGTTTACCTTGGCGATTTTTCACCACCCAATCACCATAATCCAGGATTTGCTTTTGCAGTAACCATTCTCCAGCTTTGACTATTGCTGGATGATCAGGTGCATAACCAGAATCAATCAACGCCCGCATTACCCAAGCTGTATCCCACACAGGCGATACACAAGGTTGAACGCAATAGTTATCTTCTGTTTCAATGCCAAAATTATCAATGGCTTGGAGTCCCCGTTCTACAATGGGGTCATTTGGGCTATAACCCAAGCACTTTAAGGCCAACATCGAATTTAACATCGCCGGGATAATCCCGCCCCAGTCGCCTGTAACTTCTTGGCGTTCTAAAATCCATTTTTCGGCGGCTTTAATTCCTTCTTGGCGGAAGGGAACTAAATTTAAGCTTTCGGCTAATTTAAATCCTTGATCCAAAGTTAAGAATAAATCTGTCCAATCACCTTGGCGGGGTAATTCATACTGGACTTGATTCACACCTTCGGCGTATAACTCATCTAAGTTAATGGCTTGGTCAAATTGATAAACAGGTTTGCTATCACACACAATCAACAGTGGTACAGTGCTAGAACGCGCCCAGCTAGACATTTCGTAAATATTCACGGGGAAAGCTGGCGGTAACAGCATAATCCAAGGCGGGAGGGAGGGGATACCGCGCCAGTCGTAACAGCCAATCAAGGCGAGGTGTAATTTGGTAAAGATGCGCGTTTTGCTGATTCCGCCCCGTGGCAGAATAAATTCTCGCGCCCGTACTAAGGCTGGGTCTGTGGCGGGAACACCCAACAGCCGCAACGCCATGTATGCTTCTACGGAAGTGCTGAGTTCACCACCATCATCATAAAACAGTTCCCAACCGCCATGCTGCCGTTGCTGAGAACGCAAGTAGGTTTCAATTTTATGTAATGGCCGAGTTTTATCGGTTCCCCAAATTTTATGCAGTAGAACCACTTCCGCCGTAATGGTGACGTTTGATTCTAACTCCGCCCACCAGTAACCTGCGGGATATTGCATTGACAGCAGATATTTTTGACTAGCTGCGATCGCATCTGCAACTTGATTGACTTTTACCCTGTCTTGTGTTTGCATTAAATCTCTCTCAAACTCAACACTCACTCAACATCCAGTTTTAAACACGGCAATACGGAGAAAAAAATGTTTTCCCACAATCAGCAGACATAGTATTCTGTCTGAGACACTGATAATTTGCAAGAGGTTATTGTGGCAATTGTACTAGGGTTGATGGTCTTATCCTTAATAATTTGGTTAGGATTACTGAGTTTGCGGGGACAGTTTTGGCGTTTAGACCAGCAATTAGAAGTCATCCAGCCGCAGCGAGAATCTTTACCGTCAGTGTGTGCGGTGATTCCAGCCCGGAATGAAGCGGATGTTTTGCCGATGAGTTTGCGATCGCTTTTACTGCAAGATTATGATGGCAATTTTAATATTTTCTTGGTAGACGATCGCAGTACTGATGGCACAGCCGCCTGTGCTGAAGGAGTCGCCCACGCTGTTGATAAACCCCAGCAATTGCAAATTATCTCTGGTGAACCTTTACCCTCTGGTTGGTCTGGTAAACTTTGGGCAGTGCAGCAAGGTATCCAACAAGCTAAAGCACTCGTCCCAGAATATTTTTTACTGACCGATGCAGATATTGAACACGATGTCAATAATCTGCGACGACTTGTCACCAAAGCCGAACAAGAAAATTTAGATTTGGTTTCTGTGATGGTGCGACTACGTTGTGATAGTCGGTGGGAAAAATTTTTAATTCCGGCGTTTGTCTTCTTCTTTCAAAAACTCTACCCCTTTCGCTGGGTCAATAATCCGAAAAATTCCACGGCGGCGGCGGCGGGTGGTAGCATTTTAATTCGGCGCACTGCTTTAGAAAGAATCGGTGGTATTGCCGCTATTCGTCAAGCTTTAATTGATGATTGTGCTTTAGCGAATGCGGTGAAATCCAGCCAAGGACGTATCTGGTTAGGATTAAGTAGTTTAACTCGCAGTTTACGCCCTTATGATTCCCTCGACACAATTTGGAATATGGTGGCGCGGACTGCCTATACACAATTAAATTACTCACCTATATTGTTATTCGGCACCGTAATTGCTATGACCTTGATTTACCTTTTACCACCTTTTGGTGTGGTGATTGGTGTAATTTTAGGCAATTGGATGATTGCAATTACAGGTTTAGCAACATGGCTATTAATGGCATTGGCTTACTTGCCAATTATCCGCTTTTATCAATGCTCACCATTATTAGCTTTAAGTTTACCTGCGATCGCCTTTCTCTACACTTTAATGACTATAGATTCAGCTATCCGCCATTGGCAAGGACGCGGCGGTGCTTGGAAAGGACGAGTTTATCCGGGATGAAATAATACCAATTCGCAATGACGCTCGTTCCTCGCTAACGCAATTAATAAATCTAGCTCTATGTATAATTTGAATCAATATTTAATTCTTCATATTTGCAAGAGTATTCACTCACTATTGATCGACTGATTTATTTAGTCACTCATTCTCAATAAACACAAATTGATTGCTCTGATAACCATCACTAATTGATTAATTATACCTACTGCTGGATTTTAGATAATGCCTACAAAATAAGGCTTGCAAGATGATTGCTTAAACTTGCTCATCTGCATTCTGATGATTCGTAACTTTGGTCAATTCAATTATTTTTCTAACTGTTCAACACACACTGTCATAAATCTCAGGAATTTGTTACACCTTAGTTAAGAATGATTACAAAACTCTTAACCCAAGGGAATATTAATTATGCAAGCTTCACTTGAGAATCATCAACCACATCAGGTTGTCATAGTTGGTGGTGGCTTTGGTGGACTTTATGCAGCAAAGGCACTTGCCAAAGCTAATGTAAATGTTACTCTCATCGATAAACGAAATTTCCATTTATTTCAGCCACTTTTATATCAAGTTGCGACAGGTGCGTTGTCACCGGCTGACATTTCTGCACCATTGCGTTCTATACTCAGCAAAAGTAAAAATACGAAAGTGGTGATGGGAGAGGTAAATGATATTAATCCCGCAACCCAAGAAGTGATTCTCAGTGAAAGAACAATTAAATATGACACATTAATTGTTGCTACAGGTGCAAAGCATTCTTACTTTGGTAAAGATGACTGGAGAGAAGTTGCACCTAGTTTGAAAACCGTAGAAGATGCGATAGAAATGCGTCGCCGGATATTTAAAGCCTTTGAAGCCGCAGAACATGAAACTGATCCTGAAAAACGCCGTGCTTTATTGACTTTCGTGATTGTGGGTGCAGGCCCTACCGGGGTAGAATTAGCAGGTGCGATCGCAGAATTAGCATATAAAACCTTACAAGAAGACTTCCGCAACATCAATACCTCAGAGACTAGAATTTTACTACTACAAGGTGGCGATCGCATCCTTCCCGCCCTTGCGCCAGAGTTATCCCAAGAAGCGGAAGCATCCTTAACAAAACTGGGTGTAGTTGTTCAGAAAAAAACCAGAGTCACAAACATTGAAAACGATATCATTACCCTGAAACAAGGTGATGAGTTCAAAGAAGTTGCCGCCAAAACTGTATTATGGGCAGCAGGCGTGCAAGGTTCACCAATGGGTAAAGTATTAGCCGAAAAAACTGGTGTAGAATGCGATCGCAGTGGACGAGTGATTGTTGAACCAGACTTAAGCATTAAAGGATACAAGAATATTTTCGTTGTGGGTGACTTAGCCAACTTCTCCCACCAAAATGGTCAACCCCTCCCTGGAGTCGCACCCGTCGCTAAACAAGAAGGTGAATATGTCGCCGCATTGATTCAAAAACGTCTGTGCGGTAAAACTCTGCAACCATTTAAATATACTGATTATGGCAACCTAGCCATGATTGGCAAAAATTCAGCCGTTGTAGACATAGGGTTGATTAAGTTAAAAGGTTTCTCTGCATGGGTATTCTGGCTATTAATTCATATCTACTTCTTGATTGAGTTTGATAGTAAAGTCTTAGTCATGATTCAGTGGGGATGGAACTACCTCACCCGCAGACGTAGCGCCAGATTAATTACCGAAAAAGAAGCTTTAGCATTCGCTCAATTTGAAGATAGCAGTCATAGAAATCATTACACCCCAGCTAACAATAGACAGCCGCTAAATGCTTAATTCATGATTAGATAGTTTGTTTGAATGAATCTCTCTGTGTAAATCCTAAATTTACTGCGATGCTTGATATAGCAATCCTATCTGATACCAATTTAAGAAAAGAATGCGACAGATAGAAATCAGGAAAGTATTACTGGAGCTAGATTTATTAATTGCGAATTGCGAATTGGTATGAGTTGTGAAAAAGTATTCTTTTTAACGAACCACAAAGGACGCATAGACGCGATAGCGGCTTCCCGCAGGGTAGGACACAAAGAAGCAGAGGAAGGAAAAGAAAGGATATTTCATAAATGATTTAGGATTGCTATATAGGACTCATATTTGATTTATGAAAAAAATCAGTACACTCAGATCAGGCTGCTTTCCTACTCCCTACTCCCCATTCCCTACTCCCTGCCTACACAAATAGATTCAGAAATTAAATCGGATTCCTATAGTGTTTTTTATTTTAGTGAAGTACAAGCAAGAATAATTAACCGCAGATGGACGCAGATAAATTTGTACATCAGCAGACTAGGAAAGGCTGTATATCAATACGGTTCAGTTAAGGTTTTGATCCCCCCTAACCCCCCTTGAAAAAGGGGGGAACTAGAATCAAAGTCCCCCTTTTTAAGGGGGATTTAGGGGGATCTGCAATGTTTAAATTTCACTAACTGAACCGTATTGGGCTGTATATAGTATTTTTAAAACGTTTGTAAACCAAAAGATACCCGACTTCTTTAAGAAGTCGGGTATCTGAGCCTTTTGATTTTCACAAATTTAAAGGATTGCTATGTTTACAACAAACGTTGCCGTTTAGCAAAGGTAATACTAAAAATCACAATCAATAGTATGATACTAATTACTAGTGGATAAGCCCAAGGTTGTTCTAACTCTGGCATGTATTTAAAGTTCATGCCATAAAAGCCAGTAATAAAGGTGATGGGTAAGAATGTTGTGGAAAGAATAGTTAAGCGATTAATGCGTTCACTGGTTTTACTGGCGATGTTATCGCGTTGAATTTCCATTAATTCTGACATCCAAGCCCGTAATGCTTGATATTCTTGCCAGAGGTTATCGATTTGATATCCTAATTCTTGATGAAATAATTCTTTGACTGGTTGGCTAATCCATTGAATATCATCATAATTCATCATTGCCAGCAGTGATTTGAGATTTTGAAAATTGCGCCGCCCAGAACGTGTAGACTGTCTCATAGCAGCAATTTTTTGATAAGTTGTTTCATTGCCAGAATTGGCTAAGACTTCATCTTCTAAATCATCAAGTTGCCGCGAAATATAATCAAATACAGTATGGTAATTATTTAAGATATCTTTGGAAATTAAATATAAAAGGTAATCTACTCCCCAGCTTTGAATTTCTATGTGGCGTTTTTGAATATTATTTAGTAATAAAGTTAAAACTTTAATTTCTGTGGTTTCAAAGGTAATAATAAAGTTACGCCCTAAAATAATACTCCCCCGCGCCACTTGAAATTCCCGATTTTTGATTTGGTGAGTTAAAATTTCATAGCCATCAAATAAGCAATCTTCCATGTCTTCGTCAATTCCGGTGAAGGAATGGTTAAAAATCATGTCGATGCGGGATGGGTCGAGGTGAAAGTGGTTAATAATTTTAGCGGTTCCGGTGCGATCGCGGAAATGAAGACAGCGTAACCAAATATTATGCGAACCATCAATTCTTTTTAGGATGGCATTAACATCTTTACCGGAAAATATTTCTACGTGGTTCTGAGAAAATGTCAGCAGCGTTAGCATATAGCATTCCTAATTCATACTAAGTTGCAGTCAAAGTGGTAGAGGCGTTGTGTATAACGTCTCTACCTGGGGTGAGAATGGGGAGTCAGAAATTATGTTGGAACGCAACTTAGTATCAAGGGTAAGCATGAATAACCAAGCAAGAATATAACTTTGCTTCTCAGTCAGAATCACAACAACTCATGCTTTCCATAAATATCATGAATTTGTTGATGGTGCATGGCAGATATTTAACAATTGAATGAAATTGATCCTAAATTGCTGCCAAAATTTTCGAGACGTTGCATGTCATAATATTACTGGCTAGGTGAATTTCCTTCTTCAAAGGGGCGCACAATAGCAGGTTCTGGTGTAACTTCTGGTTGAAAGATGGCTTTTAGTGCTTGTTCTAGAGTTTGCGCCATGACAATGCGATTTTCGTAGGCAACAACTACCCTTACTAATGTGGGCAAACTATTTTGAGTTGCTTCTAAATATATTGGTTCGACGTACAATAATGATTGCTGGATGGGAATAACTAACAAATTTCCTTGAGTTGCTTTAGAACCTTGACGATTCCATAAAGAAATTTGCTGAGAAATTACAGGATCTTGGTTAATGCGTGCTTCAATTTGTTCTGTACCGTAGACTAGGCGCTCTTTGGGAAAGATATATAACAATAACTTACCGTAATTATCACCATCTGATCGCGCCGCTAACCAAGCAATTAAATTTGTCCGTTGTCTGGGAGTGTAGGGTAACAGTAAGATAAATTCTTCAAAGGGAACAGTCGGCAGACTAGTAATTAAATAATATGCCTCCACTGGTCGCGCTTTATCACCATAAATTTCGTTGGGAATTTGCCATTGGTCTTCGCGGTTGTAAAATACCTGGGGGTCTGTCATGTGATAAGTCATCAACCGTTCCGCTTGAATTTGAAAAAAGTCCACTGGATAGCGGATATGATTGCGGATGGTGGCTGGCATAGCACTCAGAGGTTTAAACATCTTGGGAAAGATGTTAGCCCATGTTTGAATAATGGGATCTTGAGAGTCAGCAATGTAAAAATTAACTGTACCGTTGTAAGCATCAATCACGACTTTAACAGAGTTACGAATATAGTTAATTCCATCGTTATTTGGGTCAGAATAAGGATAGCGATCGCTTGTTGTATAAGCATCAACAATCCAAAATAGGTTATTGTTGACACCAGGAAACCCAGTACCAATGCGAGGATCAGCCGCGACTAAGTAAGGGTCACTATCAAATTTTAAAAAAGGTGCAATAGCGCGAATACGTTGATTGATATTGCGGCGAAATAATACCTTGGTTTCTGGTAAAAAGTCCCGCGTAAACAACATTTGCCAATCTTTTAAATACATTGCAAATAGCCAACGCCGCCACAGAGAACCGATAGAAATGCCACCTGAACCATCGTAGATGTTGTAAGCGTTATCACTGCCGCTAGGATAATCTAATTCTCTGACTCTTGTACCAGTCATTACATAAGTGTTCGTAATTTCTCCGTAATAAATCCGGGGTAAACCAATGGGGATGCTATCTCGAATTGCAGCACTAGAAGTTGTGAGAGCGCCATTCGCAGTCCCAGCAATATCTTTGACAAAATATTCTGGTAGTCCCCCAGGCGCAACTGTATTTACAGGACTCAATGTAAATCCATAACCATGTGTATAAATTAAATGACGGTTTACCCATGTCTGCGCTTGTTGGGGTACAGCACCATAATCTAATTCTCGCGCTGCAATTAAAACTTGTCGCCGTTCTATTAATTCTGTGGGTGTTGTATTAGTTGTTGGAGGTTGTTCAATTGCGTCACTTGCTAAAGTATAACGATCAATATCTGCACCCGGAAAGCGATAGTAAGGACGAATTTGTTGCAATTGGCGGTTAGTATCTAAAAGTGGACGCTGATCCCACAGGCGAATATTGCGAATTGTCGAGTCATTAGCTTTAATATCAGCTTCGGTTAAAGTTCCTTGGGGGTTAAAAGTTCTTGCGTCAATGGCTTCTAAATCAAAAGCTTGGCGAGTCAAAGCAATAGACCTTTTGATGTAAGGTTCTTCTCGCTGCAATTCGTTGGGCTGCACGATTAAATACTGCACTACCTGGGGTAAAATCACGCCAGATGCAACAGCTATCAATAAATAAACGCTTAACCCGTAACCTACAAATTTGCGATAGGTTGATTTTGGTCGCCAGAAAATTGTCCGCCCCAACAGGTAAAATGCGATCGCCACTGCTAACACACACAACAAGGTGTAAGCTGGTAACTGAGTTGTCACATCGGTATAACTAGCGCCATAACTCACACCTTGTTGAGAATAAACCAGTTCGTACCGACTCAGCCAATAACTCCAGGCGACGACTAGCATTAACAAGCCACCCACCCCATACAAATGACGCTGCTGCTGGGATGAAAACCCTGGGAAAATTCCCTGACTTAAACTCTCCGCCGAAAGCAGATAGGTAAGACTAACGGCGAGGAACCCAAATAAACATAAACCCATTAACCAGAGTTCCATCAATTCCCAAACTGGTAGAGAAAAGATGTAGAAACTAATATCTTGGTTAAATAATGGCTCAGAGTAATTAAAACTTGTGGGATAAAAATATTGCAGAACCTTTCCCCAGTTCTGGTGCATTATCCAACCAAATAAAATACTAAATGTCCCGGCGATCGCTGTTAATAACCAGCGTGGATACATTAAAATAGCGATCGCTACACCCCCAACTAAAGCAACATATAAAATCTGAGTTGTAATTTGCCTACCCAACGCCCAAATTGTTTCTAGGCGAAACAACGAAATCACAGGTAAACTAGCTTTGTTAGCCGAAGCTTGCCAATAAGCGAAGGAAATTTGACCGTAGTGCGCCAACATTAACCCCACCAACAAGCTGAAGATAACAACTACAGGTAGCAGCCAGCGCAATTTAATTGGTAATACACCAGTGTAAGTAATTTGACTGTTATCATATTTTGCATATTGCGGACTGAGCAGATTTTTTAACTCTGCACTCAATCCAGCTTCTTCACGCTTAATTTGAGCAATTTTCAAAGATGCGGGATATTTTAGCTTTTGTGCTAACCATAAATTCCCCCATAGATAGACTGCACTGACAACCGTGACAAATAATACTAAACTAACCTTAGTAACTAACCTTAATAAGAATACTTGTAAATAACCGACTTCTTGAAACCAAAAAATCTCTGCGCCTAGACGGGAAGCGAAATCTAATAACAGCCACAGTCCCAAGAGTATTACGAAGAGTCTCAAGCACCATTTCCAAAGCATTGTGGCAGCCAAATTTGTGTTCTCAATATTTCTATAATCTCAATATATAGAAATCTCAGCATCTCTCTCACATGAGAAATGCGGGAACTCGGTTTTTTGTCTCACGCAGAGACGCAGAGGCGCGGAGGGGGTGAGATAAGGGAGACAAGGAGGACAAGGGGGACAAGGGGAGGGAGAAGCACATAGTCCCAACAAATGGAATTCGCGGCTATAAAAACAAAGTCCGCGAAGGCGGACTCAAGTAAAATCAATGGTTTTGTCTGTGTAGCCGCGACTTCAGTCGCTATATGCAAGAAATCTCTTAAACTCTTATAACTTTGCGTCCTACCCTGCGGGAAGCCGCTATCGCGTCTATGCGTCCTTTGCGGTTCGTTTCTTCATACTTTTATGTATTCCCTACAATCCAGCAACGATTTGCTGTAATCTTTCTAAACTAGGGTTATCTTGTTTTTGAGCGTAGATTTTCATCGCTTGTTCAAAGGCGAGTTTTGCTTCCGCTTTCTTTTTCAGTGCTAATAAAGAATTGCCCTTGTTTTCATAAGCTGCGGCATAATTGGGGTCTCGTTGAATGACGCGATCGCAATCTTTAATTGCATCCTCATATCGTTTACGATTAAATCGGGCAACGCTGCGTTGATAATAAGCTTCGGTATAATTCTCATCAATTTCAATAGCGCGGTCAAAATCTTTAGTTGCATCTTTATGCTGGCTGATGGCGGCGCGAGCAAGTCCCCGGTTCAGATATGCCCAAGCCCAACCGCTAGAATTATCAATGGCTTTATCATAATCTTGAATCGCGCTTTGATAATCTTGCATAGCAAACCGCGCTAAACCTCGGTTATTGTACGCCTCGGCAAATTTAGAATTAATTCTAATGGCTTGGGAAGCTTCGGTAATGACTGCGGTATAATCTTTTTGAATGCGGCGAATTGTGGCGCGTCCGTTATAAGCCTCCGCATTGTTGGGGTCGAAGCGAATTGCTTGGTCAAAATCAGCTAACGCACTTTGATAATCATTTTGTTCGATGCGAGTTAAGCCACGATTGCTGTATGCTTTTGCATAACTAGGGTCAATTTCAATTGCTTTGTTGTAGTCAGCGATCGCAGCTTGGTAATTTTTCAACTTACTGTGAGCATAACCGCGACTAGTATAAATTTGAGCATCTCTAGGATTTAATTCTATCGCTTTGTTGTAATAGGCGATCGCACCTTGATATCTTCTCTGACCACTGAGTGTATTTCCCCAACGGCTGTAATCCAAAGCATCAGCACGAATATTCTGAGGTAAACTATCAGCATCCAGATTTGTACCCCTTAAATCTGCATTATCCAAATTCGCACTGTTAAGTTTACTGCCAATCAAATCTGCACCCTGCAAATTCGCATTGTAGAGATTAGCATTTTGCAAATCAGTATTATTTAATCTGGCATTACTCAAATCAGCATTTTGTAAATTTGCATAACTGAGATTGGCATTTTTCAGTTCTATCCCCCTCAAGTTATAACCACTCAAATTCACCCGACTCAAGTTAACCCCATTCAGCGACACGCCACGGAAGTTAAAATTCCGCAAATCTGCATTACTTAAATCAACACCATTCAAATTCACACCTTGGAGGTTGACATTATCAAACCGCACACCCCGCAAGTTAGCATCTTGCAAATTTGCCCCATTTAAATTCGCACCACTCAAGTCAGCATTCGTCAAATCAGCACGAGTTAAATTTGCATTCCGCAAATCAGCACCACTCAAGTTAGTGCTACTCAAATCAGCGTCACTTAAGTTGGCCTTATCCAAATTAGCCCGAAAAATATTAGCGCGAGATAGTTTCGCCTTACTTAAATTACTATTACGCAAATTAGCGCCACTCAAATCTGCATTACTTAAGTCCGCACCACCCAAATTTGAGTCCGATAAATCAGCACGCAGCAAATTTTTCCAGCTAAAATTTGCCCCGCTTAAATCGCATTTCGCACAGTTATTTGTATCTATTAGTTGTTTGATATGTTCCGGCTTGCTGGCGTAAACCGGAATTGTAATTAACAGTGGAGTTAAAACGGTCAGAGTTATGAAAAACTGCTTTAGATTTTTTGCTTTAGTATTGCCAGTGTATTGTCTTAGCATCCGTCACTCATCCTCAAGCTTCTTTTAACTTTTACAAGCTCAAAACCTAGTATTACGGATCAACCTAAAGCTATCTTTGTTCCTTAGCAAATAGTTTATACTTACCCAGAGCATTGAGATCATAATTAAATTACGAAATATAAAAACCCTATGCAGTATGTGTAGGGTGTGTTAAGCGTCAGCCGTAACGCACCGAAAGCTTTGCGGTAAATATGTTACGGTCGCTAACAGATGCTACGTAGATTTTAGGAATCAAATATTAGTCCTATAATCTACTCCCACAAAGATTAGTTACCTAGGAAGCCACTGAGAGAGGCGGGGAACCCGTCTAGCGCAGTGGCGTTAGGCATTTTCAATCTAATTCTTAATTAACTGTTACACCAAAGCGACTGAACCTGTGTAGTCTTTGATAATTCCTAAAGAATGATCACCTGAACTGATGAGTGTGTCATTTCCCATTTGCGTAAAAGTGGCATTTAACCCGCTAACATCTAAACGATCCTTCTTATCAAAACCATAGATTGTAGCAAAGCCACTGCTTCCCAAAATCACCGTTTTATTACCGCTTCCCAAATAAACGGTATCATTGCCACCTCCTTGAACAGTTGCTTCAGAAAAGTATATTTCTTCAAGGTCTTGGATAGGGGCGGGAGCAAAAAAAGTGTCTCCACGAAGATTCACCACATCACGACCACTTCCTGTAAAAATTGTGTCGTCGCCCAGACCAGATATGATTAAATCATCTCCAGAACCAGAATTAATGAAACTTTTAGTGCCAATTGTAATGACAGTATCGCTACCACTTCCTGTCAGAATATCCACAACATCAGAATTAGGCGCTCCATCAAAAAGTTCAATATTTGCAGAGGTAGCTAAAACGAAATCTTTCCCTGAACCTGTTGTAATACTTGTTTCTCCAGCTACGACTACTTTAATCAGGTTGTCGCCATTTCCTGCATTAATAGTTTGTTTGTAAGGTTCTGCTCCAAAAAATTCAATATCAATTAAGATTGTAAATGCCCCATTAATAGTTGTGGTAATCAAATCATTTCCTGCACCTGTGGATACAGAAGAATTACCTGCTCCTAGATAAATTGAGTTATTACCATTACCAAGATTAACTTGAGAATTAGCAATTCCTGTCAAATCAATAATGTTATTGCCGTTGCCAGCCGATATTTTGATATTACCAAAAATGCCAGTACCATCAACAATATTGTTACCTTGACCGAGATCAACAATATAATTGCCCTCTCCTAAAACAACAAAATCATCACCAAATCCAGTATCAATAATTGTAGTACCTCTTATTGATGCTTCAGGTATTACACCATAACCACCATAAAAAATTGCGGGGCCAACATAAGGAGGATAATTACTAATAAACAGGAACTTAACATTTTCTATAATGACATCATTCCCTCTGCCAGTCTTGATGACGTTATTCGTACCTAAAACTTCTAGCCAAGTATTTTTTTGATTGCTCTGAAAAGTTTGGTCACTTCCTATTAATGATTCAACAGTGTAATTAATTCCCCGAAAAAATCTTGTTGTCATAACATTATTAACCTTGCTAAAACTGATGAGTTACCCAAAAATCACCCAAGCCCAAAACTAGTGTTTCAAAGTAGTAAAGCTTAGGTTGATGTTTGGTCAATCTTCTTCTATCACGCCAATGAAATGAATATTTATTATCCTGAGAGCATGAAAATTTGTTCCAACGATCAGCATTGGAATGCAACTATGCTTATAGACAATAAAATCTCAAATTTCTCATTTGCTAAAAGTAGAGAAATTTGCTCTCATTTTGCTTAGAAGTGATTAAACAGATTTATTTCCTATTCTCAGTAGACTCAGTACAAATCCGGAATAGTATCCAGCCAATATAGTTAAAAAAAATAAACCTGAAACTGCAAGTATCTTTAGCCAAAATCACAGCCTGAGAACCAGAATGCTCAAATTTATATATAGCAAGACTTTGCAGGCTAATTTATAAATAACAAAACAGTGATGAGATAACAAAATATAAAAACCCTGTGCAGTACCGCACAGGGTTTTGTAAAGTTTATTTGCAAAAATTCTCAGCATTCAACCTAGAACATATTCATAATCGTGATAATACTCACACTAGTTAACATAATCAAAGCGCCCATAACTACGGATACACCTAGCTGATTGGGTTTAGAACTGTTCATTTTTTTATTTCCTTAATGAAATGATTATGCTTTGTTTAACAATAACAATCTCCGTATAAATATCTACGAAAGCAATGCAAAACTTAAATTACCGTAAATTATCTTAGTAAACACTGTTGTATGTGCTTACAAACCAGGAGTTTTTGAATAATAGTATCAGTATGAGAATAATTAGTATCTTAAGCTACAACTTTACTGAAACATACAATCTAAATGCTAGGGATAGTGCTTGAAGGCTACTCAGGATTGGTGATGAGAAAAATGATAAAATTTAAGATTGCGATATTTGCGAGTGTCATTTTATTTGCAACTCAAATTGGTGTGGAACCGAGCCAAGCTCTCCCTGTGCCAGATGCCAAGCCACTGACTCCTTTACCTCGTCCAACTGTAATATTAGGATTTGGTGGAGTTTTGCAACCGGACTGTGTTCGACAGGTTGAAGCGGGTGAATATCGCTGTGCAAAGCGTTGGGCAGAAGTAACCCATTTGCTCAAATCATTGGTTTATCAAGATGTTGAGTCCCAACTTATTGCACCCCTGCAACATCAACTGGCGATCGCAGATCAATCCTGGCATCAGTTTCAAACACAACACTGTCAACAGTTAACTCAACGCTTACGCAATACGCCAGATTTTCCAATTGCAACATCTGTCTGTTTAGCGCGATTAAATAACAATCGCATTCTAGAATTACAGAGAGTTGGTCAGATTATTACCCTCCAATCTCACGATCCTCGATTTGAATCCTTACTTGATCGACTCAAATTGAGAAATTCATCGGTGCAACGTCACTGGGAGCAATATCAAACTCAGTATTGCCAGATCGAAAAAGCTCTATTCGCTTTTAACCCCCTGAGATTGGCGGAATGTCATCAGCTTCTCAGAGAGGCTCGACTTCACCAACTAGAAGACCTTCTGGCAGCACCTACTCGTGGTTTAGCTCTCTTCAATAGTTTTGTGCTACCTGGAATTCCAGAGCTAAATTGTGTGGATAAGACACAGTTTGGGTTAAATCAATGCGCGGTCTATTGGTCAAAAACAACTCAGTTTTTGCAATCAAGTATTTATGGCGATTGGGCAGAAAGACTATCGAAGCAGTATCAGCCAACATTTGCGATCGCACAAAAATACTGGCAAGACTATCGTGAAGCACATTGTACTGAGTTGGTTGAACCTTTTAAAGAAAATTCTATGGCACCGATGCTCTATCATCGCTGTTTAGCTCGGCTAAATAACGATCGCATTGCGGATCTAAAGGGGATAGCTGTATATGATTCAGAAGACGAGCCGCAGCAATCACAAGTTACATCTGGACAAGATAAGACTCAGCCTCTTTGGGAGCGTTATCAAACTCAGTATTGCAAGTTTGAGTCACGGTTTTTTGGTAGTCAAACCAGAAGTAAACAATGCCCAAATCGGTTAAATCTGGGGCGTTTGCGTCATCTCAAAGCAATGATGAATACTCGATAAAGAGGAAAATAATAGTAGTTTATGACTTCAAACGATTGGCAGTGAGGAAAACGATCGCAATCCCAACCGTATAAGCAACCAAATCTCGCCAGTCGAAAGTAGATCCAATTGTTAAATGAGCTAGTTGGGAGTTTCGCCAGCCTAAAATATCAATGAGATTCAGAAACTGAAGAAACTCAATCAAGTAGGCAAAGATGAGAGTTCCAATAGCAACCTTCCGTAATGGAACTGCAATAAAAGCATGAACAAAGTAAGCAATCACCATGACAATTAAAACGTCGCCCAGTAACGGTCTAATCCAATCATCTCGGAAGCAGAGGGCAATTATTAAAACTATTGCAAATAAAATTGCAAACAGAGTGAAAGAGGTACGATTAAATCTCAACCACTTGAGATTAAAGAATTGTTTAGGCACAATTGATTTCCTGGGTGTGATTCGTCAGGATCGTAACATTGTTATTTCAAATTCGCCTAAAATCATGAATCCAATTAGTGAATTAATTTGGCAATGGTGATAGGCTACGTAAGAGCCAAGGCTGGAGTACATACATCATATTAAGAGCCATAATTACATTTACTATCGCTAAACTGAGCAAATTCACTCTGATATTTTTCAGGACTATATAACGGTGCTGCTTGCTGTGTTGTAATTTTTTTCAAGCAGATTAAGCGATAAATTTCCAATCTACCATATGTACTAATTGGATTGGCTCCATTTTCTTGAGTTTTACCTTCAATTGCTACTTTTTTGTACCAAAACAAAGCCTTTTCTATATCTATTGGAGTACCCAAACCTTGCTCATACATCTGACCAATTTTTTGCCAAATAAAGGCATTATCACTATTAATGAGAACCGCTAAGGCTTCTGTGTAACGTTTAGCTTCGTAGAGTGCATTACCATATTTGTGTATTACCCAGCTATTACTAGGAGTTAATATATATATTTGGCGTAGATATTCGAGATAATTCCCAGCATTTTTTGGAATTGTTCTCAAGTTGATGAATTTTACACTTGGGTCGCTAAAAAAAACAAATTCCATGAGGATTTCGGACAATAATTTTCCAGAAGATTTTTTCTTGGCTTCATGCAGCCATTTGCTAGATTCATTTTCATCCTTTTGTAAACCCATCCATCCGGAAAAATAGGCTCTGTAGAGAAAATATGCGGCAGGTGCGTAATCAAGCTCTGCTGATCTGTGATACCATTTCAAAGCTGATTGGCGATCGCTCTCTTTCCTAATGCCAAATTCTTCCAAATTGTAGGTTTTTGCCAGCCAGTAACAAGCAACTGCATCATTTTGATCGGCTAAAGGTTGTAGCCGTTTGCGGAGAGCGATCGCTTTTTGGTGGTTAAATTTACCAAATTCAAAAATCCGATTAAATTCGGTAATTTCTGCTGGTGAAATTTGAGTTTTTAAGGGATATTTTTCTGATTGAAGTTCTACTTTATAAGTTGTTCTGGCATCAACATATCCAGATTTTCCGTTAATTTTCACCTTCCATAACTGGGGTAATGAATTCTCTTTTGTAGACTTAACTGTGATAGAAGATATTGATTGATGAGTATCACTAGATATAGATGGAGTTGACAACAATGTTATCCCTGTTATCGCTACTAGCAAAATCAAGGTATGGTGAATATGAGATTTCATATTTGTGACTTCATAAGTAGTAATGTCACTTATCCATAACTCAAAACTAACTCAATTGTCATCCCTAAAAATCATCGGATACACGAAACCAATACCAATCAGCATCTAAGTAAAATATCTGACAATTAGCATTATTCATATTACTTTGGTTTGGGTTCCCAGTTAAAATCATGAGGACAATCGCATTCTTGAGCTTGGTTGCAGTTAATTACCATCTTGCTAAAGCAAAAATTTAGGAGAGTCCCATTGTCAAATTTTACTTGTAAATTACCTGGACTACGAAAACCAGCACCACTGTAACCAACAATTTGATACTTAGAACTTAAGTTTGAGACATTAAAGAAATATGGTTTAGGGCTGAAGCTAGAATCACCATTTAAGTCATTTAAACAAAAGGCTTTTGTTATATATCTTTGTGCAATAATTTCTGCTTCTTTTGCCGATGGATCACCAATTGTACTGATAAAAGTGTCGGATATTTTCGTGATTTTATGAGCTTGAGTACAGTCAACTATATAGGTTATGGGAAAAGCAATACGTAATAAATGATATGTCAACCCTAGTGATAGAATTGTAATAATTGAAATTAGAATAAGTTTTTTCATTGACCACAAAGAATAATGCTGTTCTAACTTGGTAGATAAAGTGCTACAGATGAATACAGAATACTCCATTACGGGTAGCGGTAATTACTCGTTGATGTGCAGTATCTATTGCGATCGCCTGTATAATTGCATCTGTTTGGTACTCTGCTTTCACGACTCCATCTTGAATATTTAGCAAAGCCAGGGTTTTTCCTGCTCCTAATACTAAGGTTTGGTCATTGAGAAAAGCAATATCACTTTGCCAAAGATTTTCCTCATCATGTTGATGTTGGATGTAGGGTAGGGAGATTTCCCAAACTTTATCGAGAACAGAAGTTGGTGTAGGATGATTATTTATTCCCCAATGACTGCGATCGCTAAATAGTTGGGAACGATTAAATCGACGGTATGTCACCAATAATTTCCGTTCAAAATGATAGCAAGTATGGATAAAAGCGTCCTCGTTGGGACTAAAAATAATGGTATCTTTATGACAGCGCATATCCCCCCAAAAACCTCCCCGAAGAGAAAATTTACCAGTCGCTAAATCATCAATCCAATGAAGTTGAAAATAGCTGAATTGGTCAATTGATGAGTTGATAAAAAACTGCATCTTTGGGTCAAATACTAAGCTGTAATTGTATTCTGTCTCAAAAGCAAAACGTTGAATTATACCCGATGACAATTCTATTAGATACAGCGAAGTATATAATTCGACAACGACGATGTACTGTTGACAGGGAGTAATCGTGACACAACTTGGTATATCGGTACATTCAGGTAACTCTATTTCCTGGATACAGCTAAAATCTTCCCAGCGACGAATTTCTAAGATGGCATTGACTGACTTGGATGGAAGTTGGTAAATATTATTACACTGAATAACAGCGATCGCATCTGCTTGGGGTATTTTGGTAAGTAAACTTAATTCTGTATATCGTTCCAAAGAAGACTCTGACAACATCTGGGCTTTATCGGCAACATCCCAACGTACCAATTTATAACGCTTTTGATCAACAGTGAAAGTAATTACCTCTTGCTTACTCGGATCGTAAATTAAAGTTTTGCAGTTCATCTTGGGAGAAAATCGCCAGTTTTTAAGTTAATTTTAATTGCAGGTACTGTTTAATCTCGATTTCCCTCCAAGGGAATCGTTACCCACTCACCAACGCCAGCTTCAGACATTCGTACAACTATCAAGTACTATTTATCATTAACAGGATTTACACACCACAATTTTCTGTGGGGATTGGGTGTGGGGGTGAAAGGGTTTTGAATACTTACACCCTCATACCCCTACACCCTGTTCTAAAACCTTATTTTTTCGTTTTTTTGCGTAAGTCCTAATTAATATGGAAACACGGAATTATTGAAATTTTTATGATTAAAATTCTCCATCTTTCAGATATCCACATGGGAAGCGGTTTTTCCCACGGTCGAATTAACCCGGCGACTGGGTTAAACACGCGGTTAGAGGATTTTGTGCAGACTTTATCCCTGTGCATCGATCGCGCATTGACAGATGCTGTAGATTTGGTAATCTTTGGTGGTGATGCCTTTCCTGATGCGACACCGCCGCCATATATCCAAGAAGCTTTTGCAAGTCAATTTCGTCGGCTGGTTGATGCGAATATCCCGACAGTATTGTTGGTGGGAAATCATGACCAACATTCCCAAGGCTTAGGAGGCGCAAGCTTAAATATTTATCGAACTTTGGGTGTACCGGGATTTGTGGTAGGTGACACATTAACAACTCATCACATCGAAACTCGTAACGGTAAAGTGCAAGTCATTACTCTCCCTTGGTTGACTCGTTCAACATTAATGACGCGCCAAGAAACTGAAGGTTTATCGTTATCAGAAGTCAACGAGTTATTAACCCAAAGGTTACAAGTTGTCATCGAAGGGGAAATTCGTCGCCTTGACCCAGACGCGCCGACTGTATTATTAGCACACTTGATGGCGGATAATGCAACTTTAGGCGCAGAACGTTTGTTAGCGGTGGGTAAAGGTTTTACTTTACCGTTGTCGTTGTTGACACGCCCTTGTTTTGATTATGTAGCTTTGGGACATGTCCACAAACACCAGAATTTAAATAAACAGAACAACCCGCCAGTCATTTATCCGGGGAGTATTGAACGGGTAGATTTTAGCGAAGAAAAAGAAGACAAAGGTTATGTGATGATTGAACTGGAACGGGGAAATACAACTTGGGAATTTTGTCCCTTACTCGTTCGCAGTTTCCGCACTATTGAAGTGGATATTTCCAAAGCCGAAGATCCCCAGGGGGCAATTTTAAAAGCGATCGCCAAATATGATATTCAAGATGCAGTAGTGCGATTAATTTACAAACTCCGTTCTGAACAGTTAGATGTGATCGAAAATGCTGCCTTACACACAGCCTTACAATCAGCCCACACCTACACCATTCAACCAGAATTACTCAGTCAATTAGCTCGTCCCCGCGTTCCCGAATTGAGTGCGAGTAACAGCATCGACCCAATGGAAGCTTTGAAAACTTACTTAAATAATCGTGAAGACCTCAAGGAAATCGCTGCAACTATGCTAGAAGCAGCAGAAAAATTACTATCCGATGATGTACAGTGAAAAATTAAATGGCGTTAAGACAAATTAGTGTCATTAAGTTAAGCCTTACTCACTTTAGGCTTGCAACTATTACTATTGATATAGCAATACCTTCGCCAAAATAAGAGGATGAAGAGAGAGGGCTGATGTAGTAGAGTTATTGTCTTCCCAAACGACAACTCAAAAGCCACAACAAGCCCATGCCCGATATCTTATCA